>NZ_JBVVPY010000009.1:0-252678 GCF_055811335.1 Mesorhizobium sp. WSM4847
CATCGCCGTATCTCGCAGTTTCAAGGTGGAGGGTCGCGAGCCTCATGGGCGACGATTCCGATTATCTAGCAGTAGAATTCGCGAATCCGCCTTTCGTTCCGATGTCCGACCTTGCCCTCGCAAGGCTGGCCGGACGGCCGAGACGAATGAGCCGCATCCCTGCCAAAGAGAGATCGTCCGCTGATGCTGCTCAGTCAACCGCGGGTCCAACCAGACGGTAACGGAAGTGATTGCGGATGTGTTCGTTGAAGAAGCGGCCCTTGGCAAAGGCGGCTTTGAACGCGGCGAAGATCTCCGGCGGCACGTCCTCAAACTCGTACCGTTTGCCGCTGGCGACGAACCACACCGAGAGGATTCTGCTGTCGGGATCGTATGCCATTTTTCGTATCGAGGTCGATGGCATGATATGGCTCGATCAAAAGCCTTCAACGATCGGAGAGCCTGTCACGTTCCTTCGTGGTGTTGGCTCCCGAGCAGCGCATGAGGATTTGCTCCGGGCGCATCGCGGCGTCGCAAACGCGGCAGGCACGGTCTTCCGGTAGCTAGCCTTCCGGGTCTCTCTTTTCCCGAAATCAGCGTCTAGGGTCGGATCGTTCCGACGCTCCTTCGCGTTGGGTGAGAACCCATAAGGAGGAACGTCCATGTCAGACGACAAACACGAACGCATTCGGCGCCGCGCATATGAGATCTGGGAACGAGAAGGCCAGACGCACGGTCTGCACGAGCGTCATTGGAATCAGGCGACCTTGGAAATCGAGAACGAAGACCGTTCGCTTGGTGCTCGTCCACAGGCAATATCCGGCGCCGACGTACCTGCTCCCGCGCAGGCCCAAAGCCGAGGGAAACAGGGCAAGCGCGCCGCTGGTCAATCGGATGTTGAGGCAGCGGAAGCGCTGGCGATGAGAACAGGCATCACCGGCGATCAAGCTCAAGACCTCATAGATCGCCTCGGTGACGATCCGCTGGCACTCGATGAGGCGGCGCGGAGCCTCAGGGCATCCGAAAGGTAACCGCCGGCTTTCTCAGGCAGCCCATCGCTGTACTCGGACAGATCACCACAGATTTTCAACCTCGGCCCCCCCCGCCAGCGGACCGCCGCATCGCCAAACGAATGAAAGCCGCGCCTCCGGCGGAGAGAGCGGGCCGATCGGGTCGCGGTCCTGTTTCATGACGTTGGACTGAGATCGCGGTTTCGCCTTCGACGCTCGACGACGCGCGCGTTTCGACGAGCAACTCTAAGTTCGGTAAGCGTCGGCTGCCACCAGCCCCGGGAACGCTCCATTTCGCCGGCCTCACGACGAGCGGGCCATGTCCTGATGAGTTCCGTCAGCGTCGCCGAGCGCCACGTTCCCCAAGCGTAGTCGATGTCCGTCCGCCTCGCGTGTGGATAGAAGGCGGCCAATACTGACGGCTCGACGAGCTCACCTGACACATCGGTAAAGACGACAACACCGTACTGCTCTGTGGCGACGGGGCGGCCCATCGGAGGCGAGTCTTCAGATGGCAGCGGATAGCGATGGCGTCGGCGTTCCGCATATCGCAACCGCCTGGTTCTTTGAGCTTCCGAGTCGCTCTCCGCCTCGCGTCGTCGCTTCCTTTCCTCGGGTTCGCTACGCCGGGCAGCCTCTTCGATTGTCGGCCACCGGCGCCGCAGTTCCTCATAGGACCGAAACGGCACGCGCCACGCCCGGAGTTCATCGTCCCAACTTGCCCAGGGAATTTTGCGTAGTTCCCGAAGGACGGTCATCGAATACGGTGTCCGAATGCGCAGATCCTCGGCAATCTCAAGATAGGGACTGGAGATCGGATCGAAAGCGAAGGCGTCCCGCCCCTTGCTGTCGCCGTGGATCGCCAGCAACTCGGCCTCACGCGCCAGCCAGCGATCGACCCGGCGGGCTGCCGTCTTGCCTGGTACAAACCAGCTCCTGCGCTCGTCGCTCCACCTCGCTCGCGGAAAGGCCTTCCGAAATCGTTCGACAGTCATTCGGTCGTAAGGAAAGTTCGCCAAGGCACCGGGGGTGTCTTGTTTCTGCAGCACAGGCTGATGCTTGGGTTCCTCCACGGTCGTGCCGTCAATGGTTTGGGACTCGCACAGAAACGTCTCGCCGGGCCTTATGGTTCACACGCGAACCAGAACGCGACTGCCCTTCGCGACTGAAGGTCGCTCGCAGGGGAACGCGAATATCGCGAATGTGGCAGTTCAGATCGTCGCGACCCAGTGGTAGCAAGTTCGGAGTCGTGAGCGTTCGGACTTTGGTCGCAGACGGAGCGGCTTTGACAAATTTGCTGGATGACGAGGCACTCGACGCCTTAAAATTGCTATTGGGCGGATTCCCGGTCGCGAGCAAGGCTCCTAAAGTCAGTTGAGTCCCTTTGAGGGCTATGCTGCGGTTCGCATTGTCCGCGAGAATGGCGCACTTAGGCGCATGGGTGACACGCAAAAGGGGCTCGCCGTTCCATTTGCGAAGCGACGGGCCCCATGAGTGCCGGGGATTGGGGCACCCGGCATTGCTGACCGTGCAATTGCGGTGCCAGACGGATTGATCCATAGCGGGGCACCTTTGGCCTCTCTACCAGCGCGTTAGGACATGCGAGGGGTAAGCTGCCTATCCTGGGAGCTAACCATGCGGGTACCTGCGTTAGGCCGCCCAGCTCCTGCTGACGCCGGCGCTCGTTGGCTTGGCAGCCCAAGAGAAAGTCGTCATGCTCTGATGACGTATCTTGGCGCCATGCTCTAATGAACGTATCTTGGCGCTTGGCCTGAAAGCCGACCCCGACAAAATCATCGCAGCGGCAAAGCGAGGGCACCAGACGCTGGATTCATCCACTACTTGCCAAGATGTCGTCGCGCTGCGCCAGCGCGGAATCGCGCCAACCACACCTACGGCCCCGATTAGGCCGATCCGGCCAATCCAAGCGTCCCTCGCCGACATCGAGGCGCCCGACCCCACGACATCGACCGCAGCCGCCTATCAGGCCTGCGTTCAACATGTGACAGGCTGGTCATCCGGCCCGTCCTTCCGGCCACTGAAACCCAGTGTTAACGTCGTTCGCGGGTGAGAGGATGCAGCCGCAGCTGAAAGTGTAGGGTACAGCTCGCTGCCAGGCACGGAGGCGAAAATGAAATTGCTTGGGATTGCGATTTTGTGCACGGGCATGATCAGCGCAGCAATGCCGGCCGTTCGCGCTGAGGATCAGCTTGTACCACCTAACCATGTTGAAGCGCCAGAGCCGGCAGTTCATTGCGAGGGCCAAAACTGCCTTCCACCAGCCGATAACCCTGTCGAGGAATGCAAGGGGGAGGATTGCGCGCCGGCTCCGCCGGTGGACCCAGGTCCACAGATTGAACACGTCGACTGAACAGCATCAGCCGAACACCCCGACTACGAAGGTGATCGCGGATCCGCGGAGAAGGTTGGATTTCAGGTCCTCTCCCTCCGCCATCTGCCGTTGATTTATCTAAGTAATTCATCGATTTGCCAGAGTTACTTCTTCCAGTAGAGAAGGGCCCGCCACATGAGGCCGGCGAAGCGAAGTGAGCTATGACCTACCGCCCAGGAACACGGGAGCCTTCGATCTGCATTTGACAGACTTGGAGTTCGAAGGACTACTGGCTTTCCTTAGATCTCAACAGAGAATAGGCCGAGCCTGGATTTTCGGCTCCCGGCGGTCTGGTCGGCGCCGGTCAAAGGATGTCGTTAAGCCCGCTGATATCGACGTTGCCGTCGAACTCGTGGACGTTCCTGAAGCAGACACGCTACTGGCGATGTTTGATGTCCGGTTCGCTGCCAGCGATTTTTTCGTGCATGGGCACCCGCAATATGGCCTCTCGACTACGGAAGGTCAGGCTGGCTTTGTTCAAATCGAGTTTCCTGGCAAAAAAGGCCCGACCGTCGCGGCGTTCATCACCGCCGACGGCGCCACCCGGATCTTTGAGCGGGCCGGCTTGCTGCCGGGGTAGCTTACGCGATCAGGCTTGACGCTCTGCCCTGCCGCGCGATGCTGAGTACGGCTTGGGGAGATCATTTGCTTACCCGCGGTGGGAGGGGAACATGACTCCTGAGTTCTTTGGGAGTTGGCTGCTCCAAGTAGCCGTGATGCTTTGCGTCGTTGCGGGATTGGCAATGACCATCGTTGCGGTTCGCACTGGATGGAACTCCATTGGTTTCGTGATGATCGGCTTTGCCAGGCGAGGCCGACACGAGTACATGCGGTCTGTGTCATCGATGGTCGAGAAGATCCTGACCACGTATCTGCGCGAAAAGGGCTACCTGCCGAAAGGCGCAGCAGAATAGCTATGCTCGTCACCGTCAGCCGGGAGGAGTGTAGAGCGGCTCTCTGCATCGATGAACCAAGCACTGGCCATCGAGCGTCGGCACAAACCCTACCGCTGGGATTTCCGACCAGTCGCACGCATTGCTGTACCGGCGGACGTAGAGGGCATAGGTGTTCGGGCCGGTGGTCAGCACCGCCGAGCCATGGCTCTGGATTAGCGCCTGCGTCTGTTGGCAGGTCATGGCGCGGGTGTCCGGCCTGGCCTGGGCGAGGGTTGTGAAGGCAAGCGTGACCGCTGCCGAGGTCAACGCAATCCGGCGAATGGACATGACGAGACTCCCATGATGAGCCATTTGGTTGACAAACTCGCATGTCGCAGGGCAGCTGTGCAATGGCGGCCTCCAAATCGGAATTTCCGGACTGGAGCAAACCGCCCGCCCCGTGCGAATTGACGGCGTGCCGCTGGAGCCCGCAACCGAGGTTTCGATTGCATTAGCTTTAACTCACGTATTCATCAGCCAAGTGGAGCACGCCCCCGAAGGCTCGCCAGGCCCAGCGACCTCCTCCGCAACCAAAGCCGCTGGGCCGCCCCGCTCCGTCAGTCCGGCTAGAGCTTCCCTTTGAACCGATCTCCATTCATGGGGCTCGGCAGCTACATCACAGGCGAACGAATCCTATAAGCGGCAGATGATCGGAGGCGACCCGCGAAAGCGGCGTGTCATGGGCTTCGACGGATGAGATCATTCCGTGTCGGTTTGCCATGATCCGGTCGAGCGACAGCAGCGGCAGACTCGATGGAAAGGTGGGGACCGCCGGTGGCGCGGGACCGAAAGTCGTGTGCAGCGTATTCAGCGCGGAACGGTTTCCGAGTCGCCATTCGTTCAAATCGCCGAGCAGCAGTGTTGGTTTTTCGTCCGGTCTGTTCATGATTTCGAGCACGACACGGGCCTGTTCGGAGCGCGATCGGCGCAGCAAGCCGAGATGGGCTGCGATAATGCGCAGAGTTCGTTTCTCGTCCAGATCGATTTCGGCAACCAGGGCTCCGCGCGGCTCCAGCCCCGGGAGCTTTATCTGATGGACATTGCGAACGATGCCCCGTTTGAAAAGCAGAACGTTGCCGTGCCAGCCGTGTCCTTTGCCGTTTCCGGACACCGGCACCGGCACCAGGCCTGTTTCCAATTCGAGACGCAGCAGATCCAGAAGGCCGGCACGATCTCCAAAGCGATTGTCCGCTTCCTGCAACGCAATGACATCCGGGCCGATTTCCCGGATGACGCGACCGATTCGTTCGGGATCGAACTTTCTGTCGACGCCCACGCATTTGTGAACGTTGTAAGATGCGACCAGAGTCCCCGCGGGGCGTGCCCCTTCGGACGGCGCAGCCTTCGCCTTCTGCTTTTTTCTGTCGCGAATGGATTTGAGCACACTTGCAGGAAAGCTATGTCCAGTTCTTTGCATGAGTCTGCTGCTCGTCCTCACCACCTTCAAGACTTAGCTTTGTCTCACTCAAACAGGATCTGCAATCGCTGCTTCCTGCCCTGACGAGATGCGGCGCTCGAAAGGAGCGATGGCTGCGTCGCCCGAATTGCCCCGGGCAGAACGAGAAAGCCTCTAAAGGTAGGGCGATCCCAGCCACAACACTCGGTCGAACAGGCGGACGATGAATGGCCGGGCTCTCAAGGTTTCGATCGTTACAGACGTGGCGGAGGCGATTGCCGATCCGATCCGCGCTTCAATCTCCGCGGCAAAGCCTGCATCAAGAACCTCTACATCAATCTCAAAATTCAGCCGCAGGGACCGGGCGTCAAGATTGGAGGATCCTATAAAAGCCCAAACTCCATCGACCGACAGCAGCTTCGAATGATCGAACGAGCCCTGCGTGCGCCATACGCGGCAATAGTGCTTCAGGACCTGATCGAATTGCGCCGTCATCGCCCGGTCGATAAGGAAAAGATTGTTCATCGCCGGTACCACGATGTCGATCTCGACGCCTCGCCTGGCTGCGGTCGTCAGCGCGCTGATCAGTTCCCGATCCGGCAGGAAATAGGGCGACATGATGCGGATCGATTTGCGGGCGACGGAAAATGCCCCGATCAGCAAGTTGTGGTTCGTTTCGATGCTGGCATCCGGCCCGGATGCAACCGCCCGCGCCAGCATTGGTTGACCGGGAGCCGCGGGAAGCGTGGCCACTTGCCAGGTGTCGCCTTTCAGGAGCTCGCCGCTCACGAAGCGCCAATCTTCGGCGGCAACCGAAAAAAGGTCGGCCACGACCGGCCCGGTGACCTGAAAATGCGTGTCCCTCGCGCTGGAGGAGCCGGCGAACTCGGCTGAGAATCCCTTTCGGATGTTCATCCCTCCGGTGAACGCAATCGTGCCGTCGACGACCAGGATTTTCCGGTGCGTTCTGAGGTTGGCGTAGGGAAGACGCAGGCCCATGACAATGTTGCCGTTGAAGAGGTCTGCTGTGATTCCTGCCTCTCGCAGGCGCCCAAGAATGCTGGGGACGGAGTAACGCGCCCCGACGGCATCGATCAGCACGCGAACGCTGACACCCCGCTGGACGGCTCCGGCGAGAGATTCCACGAAAAGCCGCCCGACATCGTCATTGTCGAAGATGTAGGTCTCGAGCAGGATAGCGCGTTGAGCGCCATCAATCGCTCGGCACATTGCGGCATAGGCCTCGTCACCTGTCTCCAATATCGCAATCGCGTTTCCCGAGGTCAGGGCACGCCGGGCCACCCTGTCGCCCAATGTCTTCAGGCCGGTGAAGCGTTGGCCGTACCGCTCGGCAATCAATTCCTCGGCGGCAAAGTTGCGCTCATGTTTTGCGGAAGCCGCCTCGCTGGAAGGGGGCCGCATGGCGCTGATCGTTGCACGACGAATGCGGTTTATGCCGGCAACGGCGTAGATGATCGCGCCGAGGAATGGCGACAGGAACATCACGCCGACCCAACCTGTGGCGGCGCGGACGTCTTCCTTCGTCATTATGGCGTGGACGATGCCGATGGCCGCCATCACCACCGAAATGATCGCGAGGACCTGGGGCCAATGAGTCATCAAGGTCTGCAACATCGCCAGGACTATCCAGCGAGCGGTTGCAGAACGCAATGCAACTCATCCCCGGGGTCAGACCACGGTAACAAACTGGACAGAGCCGCTGTCGGGTTCGATGGAACGGCCCCGTCGCCGGAGGCCAACAGCCACGAGCGGGCACTACAGGCCTAACTTCTCCCGGAGTGCATCGATGCGTTTAGAGGCTTCCGCCTTGCTGAGGCCGTCAGCATAGGCGTCAGGGTCGTCGGCCTGTTCGGCCAAAGTTTTCAAATAGGAGGCTTGTGCGGGGGTCATGGGATCATCTCCGCTGATCCAATCTTCCGGGTCCTTTTCGACATTTGCCGGTGCCTCGATTTTTGGGTTGTGCCGGTCACCCATGATCAATCTCCCTTGATGATCACCACAATGAGAATGATCATGATTTGTTCCGCCAGATTGGTATGCGCGTCGCGTCCGCCCGCGTAGGCCTCAAATCGGTGAGGACGCCCGTGAGCAGCGATCAGGGCATTGGAGCCGTGCCTGGCTCATAAACGACCCCCAACTCGGGAGTCGGCTTTTTCAAATTTTTTGGCCTTCAGCCATGTGCTCGACAGTCCGCTCCTGTAGCGGCTGTCGGCGCGCTTCGAGATAATTCCATTGAGCCCGATCTTCTCGACGGTGCGGAAGAGCGCCAGCGCGCTGCCCTCGAAATGCTCACTGTATTGGATCTTGCCGAGGCCAGGCTCAATCAGTTGCCACAGCGCCTGCTTGCGCTGCAGCAGCGGCAAGGAGCCTAGATCGTGGCCGTCGAGATGGAGGATATCGAACGCGACGAACACCAGCCGGCTCGGCTCGTTCCAGATCGCCGCTTCCAGCGCAGGGCAATCGAAAGCGCTCTGCTCGCCGGGAACAATGACTTCGCCGTCGAGAATGGCAGTCCGGCATGGCAGATCGACGGCTAGTGCGATGGGCCAGTATTTCGTGGTCCAGTCGCGGCCGTTCTTGTTGTAAAGACGCACACCGCCATTATCGATGATGATCTGGGTTCGATAGCCGTCGAGATTGGCCTCGTGGACCCAGCCCTCACCTTCAGGCGGCCGCTCGACCCGAGTCGGGATCTGCGGCGGAAGAAACTCCAGCCGGCCGCCAACGACCTTGGCACGCTTACTCAATGACGCCACCTTTGACCGCGCAGCGGCGGCTATCGGCACAGGCAGCACGACATCTCCCCAACATGATGCCTGCCACCTGTGCCGAGCCCCCGCCAAGCCGCCGAGCCCCCGCCAAGCATTGCAAGCATCTACGCACGAAGCCGATCTGTCGTTAGCTTTGCATCCTAATACTTATCCCGGCGTACATATCTTGCCCGGCGCGGCGCTCTTGCACCGTTCCCGACCGGCTAATTGCTGTCCGGGATCGCCGCCAGCCTACGCAGCCCTTTGCTGGTGAGATAATCCGGGCTAGAGCGGTTCGTCATTTCAAGGAACCGCAGAACCGCTCTATCTCTTTGTTTCTTGACTTGGCAAACATACGACTCGCGGTCTCAACAAGTGTCTTATGCTGCGTAGTTGCAATGTATGCTCCGCTGTGATGCGCGGCGACATCGATGAACAGTTGGTCGATAAATCGGGAATTGGCTATAATTGATGGCGCGGTGGACGCGACACGAAAATATTCTGGTCCATGAGCTTCCCGATCCTGTACTCAGCTTCCGAGCGCTTTGAGCCAATGTTCAAAGGAAGAGGCCTCCTCGTGTCCGGCATGCGAAACAGAGTGGGCGGGGCGCGGTAACACCACGGAGCTTCGGACTTCGCGGGGGCTGTAGCCGAATTCCTTGCTAAAAGCTCGGCTGAAATTAGCCGCTGAACTAAACCCGACGGCTTCGGCAATATTAACAATGCGCCGGCTGTCCGCCGGATTGCTAAGCGCAACATGGGCTGCCAGAAGTCGGCGACTTTGTATGTAGTGGAGAACACCACCGCTCGGTTCGAACAACTGATAAAGACGAGAGCGCGAGACGCCGAGCGCCCGGCACATTGAATCCGGCGTCAGATGAGCCGCATCCAGATTGTTGTGGACGTATCGACGGGCTCGCTCCATCAGCGCGACACTCACCAATTGTTCGGTGGCCGCGGCATGTTCCGCCGGGGGCGAGAGGCAGGCAATGATCATGCTGCGTGTTGCGTGCACGATGCGGGGCAGATCGTCAACCGTGAGACTGCGCAGTCTTGCTTCGATGTTCTTGAGGTAGTCGAGCAAAAGGTTGGCAAAGTTGCCGGACAGAATTGAATTATTCTTTGCGTCCAGGGTTGCCGCCGCATCGGCGAACAAATCACGCGGCAAATAGAGAAAGAGACTTTGGGATTCCGTTGCCCTCCCCCGAAACGGGTAGCCAAGCGATCTAATCTCCAATTTGCCCGGCTGGTTTTCCGCTACGCGGCGATCGACCTCCGTCCACGACCGGCCAGTATGCGGCAAAGCGATATACCAGTGATCGATCGAGCTGGACCGAAGCTTCGCAGCAGAACGCATATAACTATGTGCCGGTGCGCGCTGTTGAACGATCAGCATGCCGCCGAGGTTCCAAGCCGTGTGGTCGGCGGGAAAGCCATCGTCGAGCGATTTGTCATCCGGCAACTTGATCTCGACAAGCGGAGCCATATGCGCCTGCCAAGCGACGAATTGATCTTCTGGCGCCAGTTCGAGCGTCGAAAAGGGCAAAGGTTCGAGCGCCGGCGCAAGTGACGGGGCAGCCTCATTGTAAGGCTGAGCTTCGCGCGGCCAACGACGTCGATCGCGCTCAAGCGCCTGCCTCGCAAGCGCCTTGTCCTGCCTCTTAGCGTCCATCGCGTAGTGCCGTATCCGATTCCGGTATGCCCATCGCCACCGCAATCATGTGGTGTATCACAGCCATCTGGCAAGACCAGCTGAACGCGAGTCCACAGAGGGCTATCACACTGGGTTACAGCAAGAAATGCATTCCGAGATAAGTTTCTGGATGCGACGATAACGACACTCTTCAACGTGGTGCGTATAGAGTCTGGCACGGTGAAAGCGTAGTTGAGGAGGCAACGAAATGAACGCAAACCTCAAAACAGAAGCTCGTCGCAAGATAATTCTTGATGGATATTTTAATAACGAACCTTTGAAAGATATTGCAGCCAAGGTCGGATGCTCACTGGCGAGTTTGAAAGTCACCGCCAGTAGACTCGGTTGCACACGAACTCCGAAAGAGGCGGCGGAATTTCGGCGAGGATTTCATGTCCCAGAACAAAAATTGCGGGATTACCGCCAACTTATGATTGCTGGACAGTATAGAGCTCGCGAGTGCGCCCTGATTTTGGGACTATTGAAAGACCAATTATCGGTCAGCGAGTAAACTTATTCCAATCACGCCTCAGCGGTTCATCGACAAAAAAAATCCGCCGCAAACACTGGCAACAGGCCCTGAAAGGTTCGCACAGATGCTGCGTCGGCGTTTCAATCGCACCTGCCTCAGCCCTCATGATCTGGCTATTTGCGAACGCGTGTTCGATCAGGTTTGCGCAGATGAACACATGGACTCTTCAAGCCGGGATGCCGAGGCCTTAGCGGTGGCGATTGTCGCAATCTTCCGAAACATTACTACCAAGGAGCGCGAACTGCTGGATGAATTGAGGTCTCTTCGTCTCTCAAAGGGCGCAGAGAAGGCGCACTAGCTGGGCGGCTTTCCCTGACGAATTGTTCTAGTCCCGCGTTGGCATTCGCATCTGCATTGCCCCATTGAGTCCCGCCAGAGTGTAGCCACAGCGCTTGCGAAGGAGATGGAAATGGGTTTAGCCCAAGACTTGTCTGATGTTGCGCTCACATTCGATTGTCCGGATTGCTCGCATCCGGCGGTAAGGAAGGGCTCTGCGCTAAGAACGATCGCGCACTTCAGATGCGACGGGTGCAACGCCAAGGTACGGATCACCTATCCGCAGAAGCTAGCGATCTTCGAAAAGTACAGGCTATTAGCCGCCCAAGGGGCATTGCGATAAGACGATCCGGAAACGTGTCGCCAATGGCGGTGACGCGGACCAGATGCAAAAGGTCGATGCCCCTGGTGGTGGGTCTCGCTAAAGAAATGGCCCACCGGCAACTGGCCGGGTTAGAAAGCCCGGCAGATAAAGCGTGGTCGTGGTTGTGGTCGTGGAGGTCTCGCCCGAAGTTCCGCTCGTCGTCTGGGCAAAGGAAAGGCCGGAGGAAAGCGCCAACACGGCCGAGGTCAAAACGATTCGTTTCGTATTCCTTTCTCCTGTCTTAAGCGCACGACGCGCTCACAAACCAGCATGCGGACAGAAGGGATGTTCTACTGATGGGGCTCACCCTCGGAATCGTCCCGCGTGCCAGTGGATCTTGCCGTCAGGCCGGCGTGATCGTGAGATCCTCGCTTAATCGAACATGATCCGAGAGGTTCCTCTTTCTGCGATCGACATTCTCCGAGCTTCTTGGATCCGCTCGGCCTGTTGTTTGGTATAGGGACCCATCGGCCGGGTCTTTTCATGGCCGCGGCGAACCCGACAATACCAGTGGCCGCTGTCAGAGAAGATCTCAACCGAGGTCGGTGCATCGTTGGCCGCCGCCTTGGCGACCTCGCTGATGAATTTCACGACCTTTGAATGGTGCCGGGCGGGTGCAACCGTGCGCAAACCACTGGTGACGATAAGTTCCTGCTGCACTGGGGACATGGTCGAACTCCTGTCGGTCATTTGCTTGCGCTCCCTCCCACCGGCGCTGCGCAGATTCAGCGCAGAGCTGGGTGGATAATCTCGAAGCCTATTGCTCTGACCAGCTATCTAGCAAACGAAATTGATTGACATTTAAACGCAATTTTTATGCTGTATGTTTTATGGACATTGAACTCGCCCGGACTTTCATCGAGATCGTTTCGACAGGGAGTTTCATTCGGGCATCGGAGCGCTTGAATGTCGCCCAGACGACCGTAAGCGCACGGATTCGCAACCTCGAGCAGCAATTGGGCCGCGCGCTTTTTGTTCGCCACAAAGGCGGAGCTTCTCTCACCCCGGCCGGTGAGCAATTTCTGCGCCACGCCCCGATGTTCGTCCAACTATGGCAACGCACCCTTCACCAGGTTGCCGTGCCCCCGGGACGTCGAGCTGTTCTGACGGTCGGCAGCGAAGTCAGCCTAGCGCAACCTCTTCTGCTCGATTGGGTCCGATGGATGCGCGGGTCGCTTCAGGACATTGCACTTCGAGTACACGTCGATGTGCCGAAGGATTTGATCAATCAGGTCGCGTCAGGAATGGTCGACTTGGCTATCATGTACGCGCCCCCCCACAGACCGGGTTTGAAGATCGATCTGCTTCTGGAGGAAAAACTCGTCCTCGTGACGACCAATTCCGAAGCGCGCCTCCTGGACGAATCCGATTATGTTTATATGGATTGGGGGCCGGATTTTGAACTTCACCACGGGATGAATTTCCCGAGTGCTGCTCCGGATCTTTCTTTCGATCTCGGTCCGCTCGCACTGAGCTATGTTCTTGCGACTGGCGGCTCCGGATATTTCAGGATGAGTTCTGTGCGGCCTCACATGGAGGCCGGCCGGCTGCACCTTGTGCCTGAAATGCCGCAGTTCTCCTATCCGGTTTACGCGGTGCAATCCGCAAGTGCGGACGAGAGCGTGGTAGGTCCTGCCCTGGCAGGATTGCATTCCGTCGCGAGCGCCGACATCAAATTGTAGGAGTTGTTGGGCGTCTAAAGGTCCGCTTGGATTGACGGGAACAGAAGGTCGACCGTTGTTCCAATCCCTCGCTCACTCTTTATCCGGATCCGACCACCAACCATTTGCGCCAATGCCTGCACTTGCAACATCCCTATCCCGGTGCCCTTCTCACCCTTCGTCGTGAAGAAAGGATCAAACACCTTTCGCAAGACTTCCGGAGCCATGCCGCAACCATCGTCCTTGACGCGAACGCATGCGTAGGTTTCGGGCCCGGGCAGGTCAGGCGTCGGGGCCGTCTGCACCAGTCGCTCAGTGGTGACGCGGATCTCCCCGCCACTTGGCATCGCATCTCGTGCGTTCATTACGAGATTAAGCACTGCAGAGTCGAACAGCGCCGGGTCGATCAAGCAGTTCGGGATATCGGAACCAAGCTCCAGCTTGACGCGGACATCGGGGCCTGCGCCATATCTCAGGAAAGGCTCAAAAGACCTGAGGAATTCATTCAAATTGCCAGCGTGGATTTCGAGTTCCTGATGTTTTGCGAAGGCCAGTACCAGTGACGTCAGTTCGATACCTCGATCGATTCCCTGCCGCGCTGCAGCAATGTAGGTCCTCACGCTTTCGGGCTCCTCGGCTCTTATTTCGGCAAGCCTCAGGCCGGATCCGATGACTGCCAGGAGGTTTCTGAAATCATGGGCAATACCGCCAGTCATCTCGCCTAAGGCGGCAAGCCGATGTGTGGCACGCTCACGTTGTTGGGCTGCGGCCCGAGCACCGAGAGGCATATCTACCTGACGCTCGTCGCGCTTCGCTCGTGTTTCATTATCGTATGGAAACGCGCTGCCGGTCATGATGGTCGCCCCTATCGATCATTGACGACAAACAGGAAACTCGGGCTCCCATTCGCATCGTCGTTTGGGTTCTCCTGTTGCTGGTGTCACGCATCCTGCACGCATGCCTAGGCGCGCCGCACGATCCCTTTCGTCATGATGTCTTCGACCATCGGAAAGGCCTTGACGGCCTCTTCCGGTAGGTCTCCCTTCGCTCCGGTTAGCTCCGTCCAGTCATGCGCCTCGGGCTCGCCGACGACGATACGACCGACCATTCCAGCATGCTCATGCGGAATGCAGTAATAATCATAGACCCCCTGCTCGGTGAAAGTAACCGAAAAGCTTTCGTCGGGCAGTAGATAGTCAGAATCCCAAGATTTTGCCGCTTTGGGCATGCGGAGCGGCCGCTCGAAGTTTGTGGGATTGTATGCCGTCGTCGTGTGCGAATTGCCGGGATTGAGATTGGTCCAGCGGATCGTCTGTCCTGGTTTGATCAGAATGCCTATCGGGTCGAACCAGACGTGTGAACCGTCGTCGCGCCCTTGCATCTTGACTTCGATCATCTCGCCACCCAACACGGCCAGAGAAGAGAGGGAAAGGGCGGCGGCGAGCCCGCCGCCAGCGCCCAGTATCTCACGACGCGTCAGTGTCATTTGGCGACCTGTGCCTCGTCAGCCGCCGAAACATGCCACAGCACGACATGGACATGCGGCTCTTCTACCCCCGGATGGCCGGCATTGTAGTAGACGTCCACATGGTCGACATTGCCGCCGGGTGAAGCGAGGTCGTCAAAACGCTTGTCCGGATTGAGGTCTTTGATCGGCAGCATGTAGATCGTGCTGACAAGCTCGCCATCGTGGTCATAGGCAAGGAATGGTCCGGCAGGCAATGTCGTCGGATCGACGAAAAGTTGGCCCATGCCCGGCAGGAAGTCGGGCAGTTTCACAAGCTTGCTGACCTGTTCGTAAGGAGCGGCTGGCGGAGCTTTGGTGACCTCATTCGCCGCCATGGCGCAAAGCGAACTGCCCACTGTCAAGGCAACTGCGAGGACGAGTTTTTTCATCACGGCATCTCCTGGTTGAAATAAAAATTGCGACGGCTGAAGATCTGGAAGTCCGTCTAAAAATTCGATTTTCACTTTCTGACACGGCGTGTTCGCGCCCAGCTAGCAAGCAGGAGACTGTTCTGTTCGTCAAACGAAAATAACTGGCATTTAAAAGCATTATTTCTGTTAGTCAGGCCCGTACCTGTTTTGCTTGATTTTCAAAAATCTTCCACTACCTCTGAATTGCTATGAATATTTTCAGCCTCAATTTCCGGCGGGAGCCTAAACGCCTCAAAACGGGCCATTAGCCCGGACGCGAGAGAGTTCGCGTCCGGGACAGCCAGCCTCATCTCCACTCCTCAGTCCACTGAGAACTCTGTCCTGCTTGACCAGTGCGGCTGAACGCTCATTTGCGATCGCGTCTGGATCGACACGGAGGTTGACCCTGATGATCTCCCCCATCCTGTCAGAACAAGACATTTCGCTTGATCTTGTGACGAAGGGAAAGCAATCAGCCAGATGGTTATCCGTGGTCTTTTCGACCGAGAGTGTCTCGGCTCGACGGGCATCGGTCGTGGCGTCGCGATCCCCCACGCTCTGCTCGGTATGATCTCTTCGCCTGCCGCGTCTTTGACACGTTTGGCTCAGCCTATCGATTTCGACGGCCCGGACGACGATCCCGTCGACCTCATTTACACTATACTTTGGCCGGCCTCTGCCACGTCCGCCTTCCTCCCTGCCCTTTCCCAAATATGCCGGCTGCTTCGGGCATCTCAGGTTCGGGCGCGACTCCGACAGGCACGGACATCCGATGAGGCGTTGGCGATTCTCGAAGCTAAGCCGGTTCCGGCAATTTTCACCAATTTGCATACTTGCTGCTTCGAGCCTGGCGTTCTGGTGTCCAGGCACCTGAGCAATGCCTAGTCAGATGGCCCTGCTCGACCAGCGCCTTCAGATGGTCCTTGATCGTGTTGCGGCTCGCGCCGCTGACCCTCGCGGTCTCGGCCACCGTAGCCCGGCCATGCTCACCCGCCAGTTCGAGGATCGGGACCGATGACTCCGGCAGCGCAGCGAGCATGACTTGCTCGCGCTCCATCTTCTTCTCGAGGTACTGTTTTTGGCTCTGCAAGGCCGCAGGAAGAACTCCAGCCATGGGTTCCAGTCCGGCGCATCCATCCGGATCGTCCCCTGCGTCCGCCGAAGCGACAGGTAATAACTTCCTTGTTCTGCTCGATCACGCTCTCCAGCGAGCTTGTAAGGCACGTAGGCATAGCCCGCGCGCAGCAGCAGCAGCGTCGTCAGGTGATGCCGCCATGGCCGTTTGTCCACCTGTTTCCATCCAATTGTCGTTCTGCGCAACACTCCTAACAGAGGATGGCCGGAAGGGGCCGTAGCGTAATCCAAGCGCACCTCCGCGCACATCGCTGGCAAGCATCGCACATCGCGGAATCGCCAGATATACAGTAAGCGTTTGTTATCCTTGCGCTTTGTGAGTTGTGGCCTTTCTGTTCCAAACTCCGTTTCTAACCTCCACAAACGATGAAGCTCGGCCATCGTGCCGCGCTGCTCAGTCTCCTTTGACACGCGCGGTGAACGGCGAGCGACCGCACCCCTAAAGTTTGGAAAGACTGCTCCAGAACAAAGACTGCTCCAGATTGGTATCGAGTTCGTGGCGTCGCCGTGGTTCCGCGCAGTTGCGGGTTGCGCCGACGCATCTTGCACGGCAAGCTGCCTCGAAGCACTCCAGCGATCGCACGTGGCCGCTCCAATGAGTCTGTTCTGGATCTTCAGGTTCTGGCGTTCCTTCTCAGCCGCTGGCCTGCTGATCGGAACACTCTTCTTGGCGGCCTCGCTCACCCCTACGCTGCTTCCACGCACGTTTGTGACGCAAGGCATTCTATCGGGATGTTCTTTCGCGGCCGGATATGGGCTTGGCGTGTTCGGGCGCTGGCTGGCCGACTATCTGGAGTTGCCCAAGCCCACCGGCCGCATCGTGCGGGCCATCAAACTCGTCGCTGCGGCCATCTGCATCCTGGTTGCCGTCGCGTTTCTCTGGCAGGCTTCGGAATGGCAAAATTCGATCCGGCGGCTCATGAGGCTCGAGCCGGTAGACACTGCGCACCCCCTGAAGATCGGTCTGATCGCGTTGCTGACCTTCGTGCTCTTGATCCTCTTGGCGCGATTGTTTCAGGTCACGTTCCTGTTCATCTCGCGAATGCTTGGCCGGATCGTGCCGAAACGCGTGTCATACGTGATCGGCATTGCCGCTGCGGCCCTCGAGGAGCTCAAGCGCGTCGGCGGATTCGATCGCTCGGTGCTGATCGTGGTGATGCCGACAGGCACCGGTTGGATAGACCCTGCTGCAATGGACACCGTCGAATATCTCCACGGCGGCGACGTCGCGAGCGTCGCCATGCAGTATTCGTATCTCACAAGCTGGCTGTCCCTCCTGGTCGAGCCCGGCTATGGCGCCGAGGCCGCTCGTACCCTTTTTGCGGAAATCTACAGCCATTGGGCCAAGCTCCCGAGGAAAGCCGCCCCAGGCTCTATTTGCATGGGCTGAGCCTTGGCGCCTTGAGCTCCGAGCTATCCGCCGAGTTGTTCGAAGTGATAGGCGACCCGTATCAGGGGGCACTTTGGAGCGGCCCGCCGTTTCCGAGCAGGATCTGGCGTTCCGTCACCGACGATCGTGAGCGAGGATCGCCGGCCTGGCTGCCACGCTTCAGGGACGGGTCGTATGTGCGGTTCACGAGCCAGGAGAACGGCCTGGCGATCCCGTACGCACATTGGGGACCGATGCGGATCGTCTATCTTCAATATGCGAGCGACCCGGTGACGTTCTTCGACTACCCGTCCCTGTACCGACAGCCGGAATGGATGGCGGGGCCGCGCGGTTCCGACGTGTCTCCCGAGCTCAAATGGTATCCGGTGGTGACGCTTCTCCAACTCACCGTCGACATGGCGATGGCCACAACGGCCCCGATGGGGTACGGGCATGTCTATGCGCCGGAGCATTACATCGATGCCTGGATCGAAGTGACTGACGTTCGGGGATGGACCGCGGAGCAGATCAACCGGCTGAAGCTGGAATTTTTGCGACGGCGGTGAAGGGAGCGGCTGGCGAAGGCCAAGCGCCTGGACGTATGCCGTTCACGACCATTCCGGGCGCGCCTGAGCTGCGCCTCCAACTGGCCGAAGACGTTGGCCGCGGCGGCAGCCGCCTGCTTCTCGTCGTTCCCGACCTGCACCGTCGGCTGGGCGAAATTGATGCCGTTGGCCGCGAAGGCCTGCGGATCATGGTGTAGGCGCGCGGCCTGACGACGGACTGGTGGCCGGGTCTGGCCATGAATGCGAAGCTCAATTCGATACCACCTCTTCTGCCACAGCGCAGGGTTTTGCCGATCGACTCGAAAATAACCCGGCTTTTGATCCATTTCTCTCAGTCGCCCACGACCTGCCAGGTATCGTCCGGATTGAAGCGGTCGATGTATTTGACGATCTGCTCGGTGGCTGGCCCGAGATCCGCCTCGTAGACGACGCCGTGCTGGTTGACGGCGAAGGTTTTTGCGCCTGTCTCGCCATATTTGGCCGGCCAGGCGATAAGGCCGAAGCCGGCGATCATGTTGCCGTTGATGACGTAGTCGTAGGCGCCGCCGGCGATCTGATCGCCCTGGCCGGTCAGGATCTTGTATTTGTAGCCGAAATAGCCTTCGCCCTTGGCCGCGTCCTGAAGTTCGGCCTGATCGATATTGGCGCCAGCCGGGCTCTCACCGTTGATGTCGTCGGTCGGCCAGTAGAGCCCGTCGGTCATGCCTTCAGTACTGATAAGCTTCTGCGCGAACTCCTCGACGCCGTCCGCGTCGCGGTCCTGAGCCGCATAGTCCTCCTGCGCATCGACATAGGCGCGCATCGTCTCGATCGCGGTGAGCTCGTTCTCGCCGACATACCGGTTCACGATCTCTTCGAGCCCGGCATAGGTGTCGAAAGCCCACTTGCCGTCCTCGCCCTTGACGAGCGGAAACGGCAGCGGCCACAGCTTGTCGCCGATCTGCAGCGTGCGGCGGTCGCCCTCGCCATCGAGGACAAGCTGCTTGGCCACACCCTCCTTGATCGCCGCCAGCGTCTCGTCGGCGTTCTCGTCGGCCTTCAGCTTTTCCGCATCGAGGCCGAGTAGGGCCGCAACCGCACCGTTGCCGGCGTCGTTGAGCGCCTGCTTGATTGCTTCGACCGCTGCCTCGGGCGTATCGAAGACAGGCGGCTCGGCGGCGGCCGCAAAGGCGGTGATCTCCGGCGCATCCGGCGCATCCTGTGCAGCGGCTGGCTGCGAGACGGCGATGCCCACTGCAAGCGCCACCGCGCAGACAGAGCGGAGAAGGATCGTATGCAAAACTCCCGTGTGACGGGTGGTGCTGAACATCTGTGTCATAATCCTGTCCTCCCGTTCCGTTAACGCCCGCGTCCGCCGCCGCCGCGCTTGATCTGCTTGTGGCCGCCACCGCCGCGCTGGCCGCCGCCCATCGACTTGTGGCCACGGTTGGAGCTGACCTTGGTCGCCTTGCCGCGATCGACGTTGCCAAGCCCCGACGGTTTCTTCGGCCGGTTATCGACCCTTGCCGCAGGTTTTGGCTTGCCAGCCGGACGGTTCACCTTGGCCGGCTTCGCCGCCGGGCGGTTGGCGGTAGGCCTGTCCGCAGGTGTCTGGATGTTGGCGGGCTTGGCGGGGCGGATGGCGTTGGCGGGCTTCGCCTTCAGCCCGTCGAGCGTGCTCTTGCGGATGTCTCTCGTTGCGGCCGTCTTGCCCGGCGCCCTGTTGGCGAGCTTGTCGTTCTTCTTGATGTCGCGGGCGCGGTCGCGGATGGCGTTGTCGCCATTCTTTTCGATCCGGTTCCTGATGTTGGTCTGGTCGAACTTGTTGAACTGGTCGCGGTCGATGTTGATCTTGCTGCGATCGATGTTCTTCCAGTCGACGTCGTTGATGTTGATCTTGCCGTTGAAGTCGCGGTTGTTGAAGCAATTGTTGCAGTCGATGTTGATGTCGTTGCCGTTCCAGCGACCGCCCCATACGCCCCAGTCGTTCCAATCGACGGCGGCGGCCCAGATGGCGCCGGTCACCGCCCCGGCGAAAAAGGTCGCTCCGGGATACCAGTAATAGGGATAGGGGTCGGGATAATAGCGGATCGGCTCCCACACATAGTTGGGCTCATAAAGCATCTGCGGCGGATATTGCGGGACGTAGATCACTTCGGGGCTCGCCGATTTGATGACGATGTTGTCGTTCTCCTTGACCACCTGGATCTTGTCGTCGGTCTTGATCACGCCCTTGGCGACCGCCTCGTCGCGCAGCTGCTGGATGGCAACCAGCACGTCCTTCTGCTGGTAGGCGATGGCGTCGCCGAGCGTCTGCGTCCATTCGAGGTCGTCGCTCATCATCTTGACGATGTCCGGATAGTTGAGCAGCGACACCACGGAGCCGTCCCAGCTCTCCTTCGGCTTCAGGCTCTTGTCCTTCTCGTAGCGGTCGAGGAAGCGCGCCGCCTCGACGATCTCAAGCGGATAGAGCGCTGCCGCAGTGATCACTGCGATCAGCTCGTCCGGATAGAGCGCAATCCGCGCAACCAGGACCTCCATCTCGTCGGCGCTCAACGGCTCCGGCGAGGCCGCCGCATCGCCGGATGCGTCAGCCGCCGCGACCTGTTCTTGTGCAAGGACAGGATGCGCCGAACCAAACCCGGCAAGCAGCAGCGCCAGCGCCGCCGCGCCGACCTTCAACATCTCATTGCCCGTCATGCTTCGATCCTCCCTGTCTGTCTCTGTCCCGGCAGGCTTTGCGCCGGGCGTTTTTGGCAGTGTTTGTCACGTTCTGCGTGCAATGCAGCGGAAACCTAAATGGCACGTCGACGTGTCGACGGGCTGCGCCATCCGCGCGGCCGGGCGGTAGCGCCGGCAATAGTTGGGCGCGCAAAGATGCGATCCGCCTTTCATCACCTTGCGCGGGATTCTGATCTGCGGCTGCCGTGGATCGAGGCTGTCGTCCCGTTTGGCACCGCGGGGGTTGTCAACCGTGCAGCACGGGCTGTCGATCTTGCCGTGTTCCTGGTACCAGTCCGTGGTCCACTGCCAGACATTGCCAGCCATGTCGTAGAGGCCGTAGCCATTGGCGGCAAAGGAGGCGACGGGTGACGTCCCCTCGTAGCCGTCCTCGCAGAGATTCCGCCACGGGAATTCGCCCTGCCAGGTGTTGGCCATGTGTCGTCCATCAGGCGTCATTTCATCGCCCCAGACAAATTCGGCCGCGTCGAGCCCGCCACGCGCCGCGAATTCCCACTCGGCCTCGGTGGGCAATTCCTTGCCCGCCCACGATGCGTAGGCTTCGGCATCCTCAAAGTTCACATGCACGACCGGATGGTCGGCCAGCCGCTTGATCGAACTCGCCGGCCCGCGCGGATGGCGCCAATT
The DNA here is from genome assembly GCF_055811335.1 of Mesorhizobium sp. WSM4847. Taxonomy (NCBI): domain Bacteria; kingdom Pseudomonadati; phylum Pseudomonadota; class Alphaproteobacteria; order Hyphomicrobiales; family Phyllobacteriaceae; genus Mesorhizobium; species Mesorhizobium sp. WSM4847. Next base: position 21,344 of record NZ_JBVVPY010000009.1, read on the forward strand.
GGCGCCGCGCACGTAGACCCACCAATTGTAGTGATCGCGAAGATCGACACGCTGTTTGGCCTTGCTGAACACCACGGACGATGGCGCCAGCATGTCCGGCTTCGTTCCGGGATAATCGTCGGGATTTACGGGACGTTCGGCCGAGGTGACGTAACCAGTTGCATCGACGAAGCGGGCAAACTCGCGGTTGGTGACGGTGCAGGCGTCCATCCAGAAGCCGCCCACTGTCACCCTATGCGCCGGCGCCTCCTCGGGATAGTGCTTGTCCGATCCCATGAGGAATGTACCGCCAGGAATCCAGACCATGTTCAGGAATGGCTCTTCGACCTGTGTAGATTGAGCCCGGCGTTCCACAACTTGACGCATCGTCTTGCTCCGACTCCTTACTTCTCGAAGGCGAACACCCGGTTCCAATCCTTCTTCATATCGACAACCGTCCAACCAGAATCGGCTGCGGCGTCGAGACCCTTGTCCAGACGGCCGATGCTTGACTGCCGGTCATAGGCCCATTCGCGCTCCGCGTCTGTATGATGGACATACAGGCAGAAGCGCGGGGCTGGTCCGGCGCAGGTCCATTGCAGCATCTGCAGATCGCCGTCGGAATTGCCGAAGGCCGCGATCGGCCGCCGCCCAATATGCTTTTGGATGGCCACCGGCTTGCCCGCCTTGTCGTCAATGAAATCAACTTCCGGCAGCTTGTTGAGAACCATCTGGTCCCCTTTCAACTCGAATTTCATTTTGCCGCTGCTGCCGATTACCTGCTCGGGCGGAATGCCATAAACCTGCTCGCTGAATACTCGCACGAACTCGATGCCGCCGCCCGAGGCTATGAATGTCTTGAAACCGTTGGCGCGCAAATAGTCCAGCAGCTCCAACATCGGCTGGTAGATCATCTCCGTGTAGGGTTTGCCTGTCTTCGGATGCTTTGCGCTCGCAAACCAGTCGCGGACGATCTGTTCGAACTCGTCGGTCGTCATGCCGGAATGCGCGGCCATCACGATATCCAGGATCGCGTGTTCTCCGCCAGCTAGCGCCGCTTTCACATCGCCCTTCAACAGCGAGGCAAAGGGCTCCTGCGTGTTCCATTCGGGATGTTGGGGAGCGAGCGCCTTGACCCGGTCGAGCGCGAACAGAAGCTGAAAATACATGGGCTGTTCGCCCCACAGCGTCCCGTCATTGTCGAACACCGCGATGCGTTCGGGGACAGGCACGAAATCCGCCGACCCTTCCTTGGTCACGCTTTCGACGAACCGCACGATGGATTGTTTCGCCTCGCCTTCGTTCCATGACGCGAGTACTTCCGCGCCTTGCGCGGAAGGCGCAATCGCCATCAACAGAAAAAGGGGCAGCAAATAGCGCCTGGCGGCGCGAGCGAGAACGGTCATGGCTTGACACCTTTGCTTTCTGAAATTTGAGCGGAACGGTGTTCGAACAGCAGCGTCCAGAGCCTGCCTTCGCCGAGGGCGACATTCAGTTCCCTGGACGCCAAATAGGGGATCAATATCAGCAGCATGATCAGGCTTGTCGCCAGCGTCTGAGGCAGCTTGGCGCCTCCGAACTCAGCGAGCGAGGCGGCGACCGATCGCCCATGAATCAAACCGACGACGACTTCCTCGAGGACCGAGAGAACGAGAAGCAGGATCAGATAGAGCAAGGCCTTGTAGGCTATAACGTAGGCGATTCTGCCTCCTCCACGCCGGTCTCCCAAGCGGATCATCTGCCCGAGCATTATGAACTTCGCCAGGATCAGTGCCTTGATGGCCGCCAGCCCTGATGGCAGATAGCTGATGCCCTCCTCGCCAAGGATCGCTGCCTTGTAGAGAATGAGCGCACCAAAGCAGACGAATAGATACAAGGACAGGAGCGCGTACTCGCGCAATTCGTTCTTTGCCCTCTGAGCAATGGTCTCGGTCGAAGGATTGTTGTTTGCGACTGCCATTGACCTGCTTCCGCGTTGGCCTGGAGGCCGCGCCTGCCGATAGTGCGAGCGCGGCCCATTAGAGCGAAGACTCAGTTTCTGCCACCCTCCTGCAGTTTCGCCAGGACCTGGTCGAGTGCGAAGCTGCCGGGCCTCTGCCGAGGCGGGAACTCGACATAGGTCTGCAGGTGTTTGGCGACATAAGCCTGCGCCGGCACGAGCGCGAAGGCGTGCTCGACACGCCATCTGGCGTATTCCCCGGCATCCGTCTGCGCCCGTTCGAACGGGTCACCCTTGATGTCGAAGAGCTTCGGGAACCGCAGCGGAATCAGCGGGTTCTCCCACACGGCCAGCCCCTCCTCGCGCTGCTCGAGGAAGACCATCTTCCAACGTTCGTAACGCAAGCCGGCGAGATTGCCGTCATCGGTCCAGTAGAAGTATTCGTGGCGCTTGCCTTCGCCTTCGCCGGCTAACACGTCGCGTTGGTTGTAGCCGTCCAGATGCACCTTGAACGTCTTGCCAGCAGCTTCGTATCCGTTCAACAGCTTGGCCGTCACGTCTGGTTCGCCTGCGGCTGCGACCAGCGTCGGCACGAAATCTTCGTGTGACGTTATGTGATTGATTTCGGTTCCGGGCTTGATGACGCCCGGCCAGCGCATCATGCACGGCACGCGGTAGCCACCTTCCCAGTTTGTGTTCTTCTCGCCTTTGAAGGGCGTGGTGCCGCCGTCCGGCCACGAGAAAACCTCCGCGCCGTTGTCGGTCGTCCAAAGGACGATGGTGTTGTCGGCGATGCCGAGGTCATCGAGCTTGCCCAGAAGCTGGCCAACCATGCCGTCCATCTCCACCATGGCGTCCGCATAGATGCCCAAGCCGGTCTTGCCCTTCGAAGCCTCCTTGAGAAACGTGTAGATGTGGGTCCGGGTCGAATTGAACCAGCAGAAGAACGGCTTCCCGTCGGCGTTCGAGCGGTCGATGAAATTGAGCGCGCTGCCGAGGAACTCTTCGTCTACAGTTTCCATGCGCTTCTTCGTCAGCGGACCGGTGTCCTCGATCTCCTGTTTACCCACCCGCCCGAACCGCGGATCCTCGGTAGGATCGTCGGTTGCACTGGCCTTGCATTTCATCACGCCGCGTGGACCGAACTTGGCCTTGAACTCGGGGTTCTTCGGGTAGTCGGGATGCTCAGGCTCGTCCTCGGCATTGAGGTGATAGAGATTGCCGAAAAACTCATCGAAGCCGTGAACGGTGGGCAGATGCTCGTTGCGGTCGCCGAGATGGTTCTTGCCGAATTGCCCGGTAACATAGCCCTGCGGCTTGAGCAGTTCCGCAAGTGTCGGGTCCTTCTCCGACAGCCCTTCCTTGGCACCCGGCAGGCCTACCTTCAGCAGGCCGGTGCGGAAGCAGGATTGGCCGGTAATGAATGCGGCGCGCCCGGCTGTGCAGGACTGCTGGGCGTAGTGGTCGGTGAAGATCGCGCCCTCTTTGGCGATCCGATCGATGTTCGGCGTGCGATAGCCCATCATGCCCCGGTTGTAGGCGCTGAGGTTCCAATAACCGACGTCATCGCCGAAAATGACGAGGATGTTGGGTTTTGCACCGGCTGCTTGAGCTTTCGCGCTCGTGGCTATTCCGGATGCGACAGCTGAAATGGCGAGCACAGATCCTCCGGTCAGCAAAATGTCGCGCCGGTTCGGTTGTCGGTCTGGATTCGCCTGCTTGTCACTCATCTGACGTCCTCCTTTGATTGTACCGCTTTTCCAAAATGAGCCGGGTTTTCGGTTCCTTGGCGAGAAAAACATGCTCCGCGTTCTGTCGACGAGACGAAACTCGTGGCAGGACGCTTCAACCATGCCTTCGACAAAGTCGTCCTTCGTGAGGTTTGCCTATTGCCGCTCGGGGCGGAAGGTAATTAACGGTAACCTACGGACGGAATCCGCTCGGTTGCATCGAAAGCGGGCTATCCAGGATACGGCTAGCTCGATGGGACAAATGGCAGTAGGGAGATCCAATTCCCGGCGCCGATATACCGCGCAATGGCCTTGGGTCGGATCGGGAAGACATTGCGGGTTCTTTGAGGACCGCTGCCACAAGCGTGTCAATCCTCGGCCATCGGCGGATACAGCTTCACCAAGCAACAGTCCGACTGCGTAACTTACATACCGATACTGGCACCATCAAAAAGACTATGCGCATTCTAGCGCATAAGGGATGGCGCTATGGCAGCAAACGGCAAAACTCCTGGCAGGGAGCAGTGATATTCGGCGGCAAGCGACGCCTGCCAAATGCCGAATTTGCGATCCGCAAATGAGGCATTCCGCGACAGTAGGGTGTGGACGGTCGACACCGACGTCTCCTTCAGTGAAGCGACGGCGCAGCCTGGGTGGATGCCACGGCCGGTCGTCGCGGAAACTATTCGGTCAGGCCCGAGGTCTATTCTGGCCGGTGGGGCTCGTCGGCGCCGGCGAAGCCGACATTGACTGGATGTCGCCGTGGCGATCGGCTATCGTTTCAGCGATCGCGTCTCATCGGTCATCGGGTACCGGGCATTGGGCGTCGACTACAGCAACGACGACGGTTTCCTCGATGTCGCAGCAAGGTCCGATTCTGGGACTCGTTGTCCGGTTTTAGTGGCACAAGGAGTCTGATGGATTTTGACTTCGCCCTTAGCTTGCAGCCACTCTGCCCGGAGACGTAGCATGCAGCCAGAACAGTTGCCCATAAAAGGGCGAGGAGCCAATATGTGCAGCTGCGGCATTCAAAACTCGAGGCACTCATGAATTACAAGCTACGGCTCGGGTTCTTGCCAGTTATCGTCGTGCTCTTGCTAGCGCTCTTGCAGGGAACTTCGCTAGCTCAACAGCCCTCCCCAAACCTTCCGCCCGAAAAGGCAAAGCAGTTCCTCGAGCTTTTGTCCGATCCGCAACTAAAGGCGTGGCTCGAGGGAAAGATTCCAGCGGCCACGGACGAGCCCGGCCTGTCCATTTCCGAGGACATCTTGAGCTTGGAGGCGGGTATTCGTGCCCGTATCGGTGCGCTCGGCGCCGCGATCCCGCGCCTGCCGGAAGAACTGTCGCGCGCCGCCAAAATTGTCTCGCGTGACGTGAACTCCGGCAGGCCAGGGCTGGTCATGGGCATCCTGGCGGTCTTGATCGCGGTCGGTTTCGGAGCCGAGTGGGCGGTGCGACGAGCGCTCGCCAGGACGAGGAGCGCGGTTGCTCAGGAAGACGCCGGACAAGCGATCCTCTTCGAGACTGTCGCCCTGCTGACTTTTGCGCTCGCCAGCGCCGGTTCGTTCTTGGCACTCGGATGGCCACCCCTGCTCCGCAGGATCATTCTGACCCTGCTTCTTGCGTTCATAGCGTTCCGTATCGTTCGCGCGGCAGCCCGATTGCTGTTTGCGTTCGGCGGTGCGACGAGCGCTCCCTCGGACAGGCCGACTCCGCTTTTCGAAAGCGAAGCTTCGACCCGTTTCTGGCGGTGGCGAGTCAGCCTTGTGGCCGGGTTCCTGTTGTTCGGCTGGGCGATTGCCAGCCTCATGCCTGGCCTGGGCTTCTCTCCCGAGGCTGCAGAGCTCGCCGCCTTCCTGTTCGGGCTTGGCATTCTGGCAACCGCAATCGACGTCGTCTGGCACCGGCCCGACGTGCGAGGTTCTCTGGTCAAGCAATCGTTTCTCACCTTGTTCCTGATCGTGCTCTGGGGGGCTTGGGTCGCCGGCCTGCTCGGCGTCCTGTGGCTTGGGATTTTCGCCCTGGTGCTGCCGACAGCCTTGCGCGGGGTCGGCGCCGCGGCACAGGCCTTCGCCGGCAGGTCGAAGCGCAGCGGCGCGATGGGCGTCGTATTCAACGTGCTCATTGTCAGGGGCGCCAGGGCGGCGGTCATTGCCGCGGCGGTCGCATGGCTCGCCTATATCTGGCGGCTCAGGGCCGCAACTTTCGCCGGCAGCGAGACCGGCGGCTTCCTGATAGCCGGGCTGCTCAACGGCATCATCATTTTGCTCATCGCCGACATGCTTTGGCAACTGTCGAAGGCATTGATCGAATATCGGATGAACCTCGCGCCGACGGATGGGAGCAGCGCCGATGAACTGGCTCGCAGCGGCCGGCTTCGCACGCTGTTGCCGATTTTTCGCAACGCCCTTGCCGTGTTCATAGTCGCCGTCACCATTCTGACCGTCCTCGCTGGGCTCGGCGTGCAGATTGCGCCGCTGATTGCGGGTGCCGGAATTTTCGGCGTCGCCATCGGCTTCGGCTCGCAGACCCTGGTCAAAGATGTGCTGAGCGGCGTCTTCTACATGATGGACGACGCCTTCCGGGTCGGTGAATACATCCAGAGCGGCAGCTACAAAGGCACGGTCGAATCCTTCAGCCTGCGTTCGGTGCGTCTGCGGCATCATCGCGGCCCCGTCTACACCGTCCCATTCGGTGAGCTCGGGGCGGTCCAGAACATGAGCAGGGATTGGGTGCTCGACAAGATGATGATCAACGTTACCTACGATTCCGACGTGGATCTGGCGCGCAAGCTCATCAAGAAGATCGGCCAGGAACTGGCAGCCGATCCTGAATTTGCGACCGACACGATCGAACCGCTCAAGATGCAGGGCATCGACAGTTTCGGGGACTATGCGATCGTTCTGAGGATGAAGTTGATGACGAAGCCCGGGACCCAATTCGGCATCAAGCGGCGCGCACTCATGATGATCAAGGCGGCATTCGCGGAAAACGGTATCAAGATCGCGGTTCCCACCGTTCACGTCGAGGGTGGCGGGGAGACTGCGGCGGCTGCTCATCAGGCAACCCAAACCCTGAAAAAGAGCAAGGCCCCCTTGGAGGCGGTGAGGGACACGCCATAGAGCTGCGCGGTCTGTCCACGTCATCCGAACTCGGCCTGACCTTTCTGAGAAAGGCATGAAGCGGGGCGAGCATCCACCCACGGGTCAGAGCCTTCCTGCGGATCGGATCGCTGCTCGGATTTCATTGTACCCATGGGGTCGCTCCACGCCCGCTACATGAACATTGAATCAAAGCGGTCAATGCTCCAGAACGCTGCGATCGTCCCGATGACATAGGCTGAGGCGACAACCGCCTGCCGCGGCAATTCATAAACGCGCTGGACTAGATGGATGGCGACCAGCACGACGGCAATAAATATCAGCTGGCCAAGTTCGACGCCGACGTTGAATGAGAAGAGCGCCAGCGGGACCATGGGATCCGCGCCCCATGGCCAACCGTATCCACTTGTCACGGGACGAGTTCGATCTCGCCCGGCTTCCAGGTCTTGTCGAACCATGGCTGCAGCGGACCATAGAGGCGAAGAAGAACGTTCCAGCCCTTGCCGGGAACTGTCTGGATCCAGTTGGCCTCATGGCCTTCCGGCGCCGTCGGGCCGAACCAGACATCGACCGAGGAGTCCGCGTTGATCACAATGTCTTTCTTGTCGCTGCCGATGCTAGGGAATTGCTGGTCCGTCTGCAGCATCGAACGCGTCTGATTGTCATACAAGACGAACGACCAGAAATTCTTTGCCGGAATGTTTGGCGGTAGATGCACCTTATAGGTCTTGCCGCCATCGAACGGCTTGCCGTCCTTGTCGGTCGTGGCGCCTGCATACTGCGAACCGATGCCGACGCGCTTTATCGCCATGGCCGGCGTGATGCCCGTCGCATAGTAGTGGAACAGGACACGGGCATCCAGATAGCGCACGCCGGGCTGCAGAAGAAACTCGTAGCTGCCGCCGACAAAACCGGTGAACCAGGCACTGTCCGGGTAGTAGTAGGCATCCTTCATGCGGGTCTTGAAGGTGATGGTGCGCGCCGTCGCGTTGCCGACGGCTACGGCTTCGGTGAGGATCTTTTTCATCCGCTCGTCCGGCGCGAAGGGTTTGCCTTTTACGATGCCGATGGCGGCGAGTTGTCCCAACACTTCCGGGTGATAGGACTCCTCCGGCTCGTATTGGACGAGGTCGTTCACTTCCTCGTAGAAATGAAAATCATTGGCATGGATGGTGTTGAACTCCTTGCCGGAAGAATTGATGATCTTCATCGGCGGCGGGTTGTCAGCTTCCGAAAGAGGATAAACCTTGGCGAATTTCCTGGTGTTTTCGACAGCAGTGGCGGTACTGCCGTTCTCGAGGAAGCCGCGCCAGAAGAACAGGTTTCCGTAGGTTGACGTCTTAAACACGAAATAGCCTTCGGGTATCTCGCCTTGGTAACCCGGCGGCAAAAGCAGGTATTTTCCGCCCTTGCCCTTGTCCGGTCCGGCATTGCCGACATCGCCGACATATTGGAACCAATGGTTGTCGATCATGCCCAGGATATTGGGCGGTGTCTCGATGACCAGCGGGCCAGCCTTGGTGTCCAGCCACATGAGATTGTAGATGCTTTCGGTGTTGGCCGTCAGGAACAGCGAATGCGAGTCGGCCAGGTTTTCGAACACCAGGATGGTCTGGTTGTTGTCGGCTCCCTGGCTGGCAAATCCAACCCGCATAGCTTCGACGGATGCACCAGGCATGGCGTTGAGAAAAGCATCGACGCCGCGCATGAAATCGAGATTGTCGTAGATCTTCTCCGAAGTGGCGTCATCCGGGAAGCCATCGAAAAAATTCAGTTTGCCAATCCTGGTGTCCACACTTTCCGGCGTGACGATGGAATCCGGTATCGGCGTCGTCATTTTCATCTTCGGCGCTTCGGCGGAAGCGGTGCTCATGCCGATCAGTACCGCCGCGGCGGTGGCGCAAAGCAGTCTCATCGTGCGTGCAGCGGTCGCAGTAGAGCCGGCCAATTTCAGGTAGTGTTTCATGGCTTTTCATCCTTCACAGCGGTTCAGGCCGCGGGGCGGCCGGTCTTCTCATTTTTTCGGGAACAGAAGCGTCCGGTCCATCAACCGACGGATCGGGAACCGACGCGCTGCGCTGAAAATGCTTTTCTTGCCTTTTGGCCGATACTCGCTGGCATTGCGCCACGTTATTCAAAGCAACTTAGGCTCGGCATTCGTGCCGTGCCAGCCGCAGTATGTAAATTACGTGGACCAACCCGTAATTGACGAAAAAACGAGGCGCGCGGTCGAAAACCTCAACACGCGAGGGTACGGTGATCCGGGCGGATGCCTCTGCAGTAAGGAAGTTCAATCCCCTGCGCGGAAAGACTGTCGTGCCCAAGTCCACCGGATCGCGGACGGCATACCGGTGGGCCTCGTTCCCAAGGCCAGCGCTGGAGCACGCGTTTGCCTTGGATGGTCGGGCGATTTCCTAACTATGCGACTGCCTGGGCCCTGCTGGCTCAAATCACCATCGACGAAGTCCGATTCACGCTTTCCGGCTGCCTCCGCCTCGTCGTCGGCGGTCGGTCGTGCCCTGGCCATCGCCCGGCACGCGGTGGAGTTGGATCCCCGCAAATGTGTGCGCTCTGCACGCCGAAAGTCCGCTCTATCAGCAAAGAATTCAGGGCGAGAGCCGTCGCGACAACTGGCGGCGAGAGCCTCCAGGGCCAGGCAAGATGTTCGGCGGGACGCGGGATGACGTCAGCCTTCGCGGAGATCACAGCGTCGGTCACGGATGACAATGTCCGCAAGATTAACAAGGTCGCCTGGCGCGAAAGCTGCTCTCGAAGCCAAGCCATCATTTGAACCAAAGCCGTGTTTGAGCCTTCTTGTCTTGGCAGGCGGCGCACGATCCGCCTGCCCCAACACCAGCCAAGCAAAATCCGGCGTTTCCTTTAGCCAGCCGGATTGTACCAGATCGGCGAGGTGTACGCGCGCTCCTGCATCTCCATCGTCGCTTCCGGCGGCATTTTTACGCCGAAATAATTGGCGTCGTAGGCCGTCCAGCGCGGCGTCGGGATTTCCAGCACGCGGCCGTAATAGAACGCCCGCTGGGCCGGATCGAACTCGGGATCAACCCAGACGGCGACCAGTTCCGGCGCGCCTATCGTGTTGGTCCAGGTGGCGTCGGCGACATCGACAGTGCTCCCGACCGAAGGCACCTTGCCGTCAGCGCCCGGCTTGCGGTCGCCCGACCACGCAACGTCATAGACCTTTTCCTGCACTTCGCCCGCAGCATCGAGCCATCCCTTGACGATCTGGTAGCGATCGAGGTTTGCGCCGATCGGATCCTTCAGCGCTGCAACCAGGAAGGTCGGCGCCTTGCCTTCCGGCGCGGCTGTGAGATCGCCGCCCATCGGCACGCCCTTGGTATAGCCGGCCAGCGCCGGACTACGGGTATCGGCATCCGCGGCGACGAAATCGAAGCCGCCAAACAGGCGAACCAGCATCCGCGATCCGGTCGTGGCATAAGTCTCCCGGCGTGCCATCGCGTCGAAGATCGCCTCGCGGGTGTTCTCGGTCGCCCAGACCGCCGCGTAGCCGGAAGCGGTCTGCTCCCAGCCCATAATGGTCGCCTTCTCGGTCTTGACGAACGGGTGTGTGGCGCGGGCCGGCCCCGGCTCGCTGCTGGATGTCTTGCCGAAGAAATTGTCCTCCTCGACAGCGGCAAGGCCGGTATGCGCGTCGGTCGAGCCGACCATGCCGAACTTGTAGGGGTTCACCCCGAGTTCCTGCTCCAGCTTGAGCCCATTCTTCAGCGCCGAGCGCGCATACTCGAACTCCAGCATATCGGGCGTCTTTACGACGGTCAGGTCGAGATTGCCCTTGTCCCAGCGCTCGAAGCTGGCGAATTCGTCATTTGGTGACAGGAAGGGGTGCGTTTCGCCGTCGCCCTTGATCTGTGTCGCCTCGTAAAGACGCTCCCATTTGGCGCGCGTCTCCGCATATTCGCGGTCTATTGGCTTGTCGACGCCCGGCTCGATGATCGGGAACATGCGGCCATTGGAAAGGTTGCCGTTATGGGCGATGGCGAGCACGTCGCCGCCGGTTTTCTCCTCATAGGCCGCCATCCACTTCCACAGGTCGCGGGGATTGTCGCTGCCCGGTGCGAGCACGGTGAAAGGTACGATCTGGCGGGCGAGATCGCCATTGTCGCGGAAAATGACGTTGCGATGCAGGTTGTTGCCGCTCGTGTTGGAGGTCCATTCGTAGCCGATCACAGCAGTGAAGCGGCCTGGATCGTTCGCCTCCTCCGCCGCGTCAATGGTCTCCTGCCATGCCGAGCGATAGGGGGCGGAGTCGGGCGAATAAAGTAGCGGCCCGGTGAGTTGCCCTGCCCCGAAGGCAGTGATGAGCTCGATCGCGGCAGCGGCGCCCTGGCCGGACTGGATCATGTCGTACCACCGTCGTCCCTTGGGGTCCGCCACGATATCAGGCTTGCCGGCCAACAGGTCGTTGAAGAAGCCCATATTGTCGGAATGGTCGGTGACGACCAGGAAATCGAGCGGTCGAGACAGCTTGGTGAGTTGTCCCGAGGAGGCCATGATCTCCTCACCTTTGCCGAAGCGATAGGCATCGCGCGGTCCGAGGCGCGCACCGAAGGCGCCGGCATCGAAGGAGAAAGATGTGTGGGTGTGGGTGTCGCCGAACAGCGGCCTCGTCGGGAAGTTTCGGCCAGCCCAGGGAGAATAGGCCCGTTTGGCCGGATAGAGCTGGTCGGCGGTTCCCTTGTCCAAGGAACCGGAATCCAGCAGGGTATCCTGCGCTGCAGCGGGCAGCGCGCCTGTCAGGCTTGCAGCTACAAGAACGGCGACTGAAACAAACTGCAAAAGTCCGAGCGGTCTCATCATAGTCCTCCTCCAACTGTTTGGTGCATGCCAAGCCAATCATTCCCTGGAAAACTGCTCATCGGGGACCACTGGACCGCGTGAACACGGCCTTGGAACTCCCGCCTTCATCAGCGCTTGAAAGGTACATAGCGATCGCGAAATGCGATGCGTCGTCCAGGCCAACGCCCGCATTCAGAATTTCACGCAGCCTGGGCACGAAACGAACCACTTTCCAATCGGACAGGTCATTTGCGACATTCCCGGCAAGCTCGGGGTGAGGCGCGAGCAGCCGACCGTAAGCTTCGATGATCGCGGATCGCAGTTCGACTGCCCCGCCCGTCCCCTGCACCGACAATGCTCTCACGATTTCGAGCAGCTCTGCATGACTTCGGCCCGGCTCGACGAAGTATTCTTCCGCGAGCTGGGTCACCCCGTCCGCGCCCGTCATCTCGATGAGTGCAGTGGCGTAGGCACCGAGGTTGATCGTCAGCCCATACTCCGCCGCGGTCCTCAGTTTTCCGCGAACGAAGGCGATGTCTTCCGGGCGGTCCGACATGCCGAGCATGAGGATGTAGAGCCCATGCCATTCGACATGAAACAAGTCGTTGACGATTCGATAGATGTCGTCACGCGCAACTCTTGTTTTGAGATCGCGCAGCGTTGCGTAGGGCGCGCGCGCGACCTCGAGGAAGGCCAGTTCGGCGAGCCTGCGATCTTCGTGCCGGAGGTAAGCGGCGAAGAACACCGCGCGTTCGGCCAGCGTCTTCGAGCTCTTGTCCCATTGCGCCACCTGGCGCATTACACTTTGATACTCGCGCCCCGCCATGCCAAGCGCCCTCCAGGCCCCGCCGGGGCCGTTCTGGACAAGAATAACCTGGAGAGCCGGATACAGCTGGAGGGCGCGGGCCGTCGTCGAATCGAGGAACAGAGGGATGGCGCTGCCGTCGTAGCGTCCCTTGAATGTTTCCAGCACTGCGTAGGAGAAAGGTCTTGCCGGATTCTCGCGCGCGAAGACCGCCGTGCCGCTCCCGACGACCTGGTCGGTATTCGTCACCTTGGGATAGGGCATACAGAGCACACAGGCATGCGCCGGCGTCGCGGTCAGTAGGAACGCCGCGGCAGTCATGCACATCAGCGATGCCAGTGCTGCGCTTGTCAGCCCGGTTCGCCGATCCCTGCGCGAGGTGTTCATATGCCGCCCTTCCCGACAATCTCAAAAGGTCGCCACACGTTCGATCACCCAGAACATTGCAATCGTGCCGATAGCGTATGGCGGCACGAGATCCAGCCAGGCCGGCAGCGATCGCCTGCGGACCTGGATCAGTGTGACAAGCGCAAGTACGGCTCCGACAAAAAGAAGCTGTCCGACTTCCACTCCGAGGTTGAAGAACAGTAGCGCAACGGGAATCTGTCCCGCCGGCAGTCCAATCTCGCTAAGGGCGCCGGCAAAACCGAAGCCATGGAGAAGCCCGAAAGCAAATGCTACCAGCCAGGGTGCTCGAGCGGCTAAACTTCTGCGCCCCTGCCGTACGTGGACGATCTCGACTGCGACGAACGCGATCGACAACGCAATCACCGCCTCGACCGGCGGCGAGGGTACGCTAATAAAGCCGAGCGTCGCCAGCGCCAGCGTGATGCTGTGCGCAACGGTAAAGGCGGTGACCGTCTTGACGAGCCGCCACGAGCCCTCGGTGATGATGAGCAGGGCAAGCACGAAAAGCAGATGATCGAAGCCTGACAGAATGTGCTCGACGCCAAGTTTGAAATAGGTGGCGGCCGTAAACCAGCGGCTTGGAGTTGCAGGAACCGTCGCTTCCGGGGCGCCGGGCGTCAGCCGCTCGATCCACACGTCGCCGCTGGCGAACTCAACGCGCACGAGCGCATCGGTCATCGTGTTTTGCAGGCCGTCAATCGATACCACCTGGCCTTCCAACGGCTCGACCGCGCGCATCTGCCAGGTCTGCACCATTGCGTCGCCGGTCGGGCGCGAGACGACCGGCGTGAGGTTCTCGACTTTGCCCGAGAATGCTGCCGACAGCGCCAGACGCGCGTCACCCTGCATCGGTGTCTTGAACAGCACGCTGAACTCGTTCGGCGCCTCTTCCTGCACGCTGAGGTAGGCTGGGCGCACCTCGTGCGCCGAGGCAACCTGCGAGAACAGCATGGCGATGGCCGCTGTCAGCACGACCAGCCGAACGCACCCCGTCGCGGCGCGGGCACCTCGGACGAGTGCAGACCATTTGGTCAGCGGGTTCATTGCGTGGCCACTTTCGGTGCGGGCTCGGGCCCCAATACCGCTTTCGTGGTGTCGTCCAGCTCGACGCCATACTTGTTGCGCAGCGCGATCAGATAATCGCGGCTGACCTCGGTCTGCTTCGCAGAGCGCCACTCAGAAAGGACCGCATCCCTGACCGTCTCGAAGGGCTTCAGGGTGGTCGCTGTACGCTGCGTGACGAGCACCAGATGAAAGCCATAGCCGGATTTCATCGGCCCCTGCCATCCGCCGGCTTCGAGTGCAAACACCGCGCGCGCAAAATCGGCACCGAACATTCCGGACAGTGCCAACTCGTCGGTATCGGCGAAGCTGTCGCCGAACAGCAGCCGGTCGCCCGCGGTCGAACCGTCCTCTGTATTCGCTGACAGCGCACCCAGCGCGGCGGTCGCGTCCGCCGCGGCATCCTTGCGATGCTCCGGGTTGAAATAGACCTGCCGGAACGAGAGTTTTCCGGGCGTCTCGAAGGGTGCAGGGTTGGCCGCATGGAACTGCCGCAGTTCCGCTTCGGTCGGCTCGGCAAGCTGGGCGGTGTCCTCAACAAGGAATTTCAGCTTTTGCGCCAGGCGGCGGCGGATGATGGTGTCGTCCTTGTCGAGGCCTATCTCCTGCGCTTCGCGCGCCATCACTTTCTCATTCAGCAGATCGTCGACGAGACCCTTGAGCTCATCGGCGGTTGGCTCACGCAGCCATTGGCTCGACCAAGTCTGCTTGAGCCAGCGCACGTCGCCTTCACCGATCCGGATCGGCTCGGCGGCTGTCGCTTCGGTTTGCCTGTCGTTCAGCCAGGAATAGCCGCCAAACAGGATCGCACCGATGACAGCAAAATGTAGCAGAGGCTCCCTGAGCAATATCATACGCTTTCCTGCGCCCCCTGCCGTCGCATCCATGGTTCGGTCCAGGACGACAGCAACTCGCATCAGAGCCCTTCGAGTGTGATACCTCGACGACTACTTCTTTCGCTCTGCATGGATGGTAGGCCCAAAAATCCGGGGCGGAATGTAATTTACGTGGGCAAGCACGTAACAGGGCAACAACAAAGCCGCAGCTGAGCGTTTGAGGAGTCGTGCGCCAACCTCGAAATTACTCCGCGCAGGCCAACCGAGGGCCTACTTCTTGCAACCTTTTGTGGCGGAGCCAACGCATTCCTTGCCAGCACTCGATTTCTGGTTGGCCTGGGAACCCGTCAAGGCGCCGATGTGATTGCCCAAATTTTCCCTGCTGTTTTGATCGACCGCTGCAACAGGTGCCGCAATCACCAACCCTGCCGCGCTGCCCGCCGCTGCCGCCACACCGGTCGTTGCGTGAATGATGGTATCGCCCAGGCCTATCCTGTTGTCGGTCAACGTCTGGCCGCCGGCCATACGCGCCCCAATCAGTTGAACGACCTGCGGTGACGAGGCGAACTTGCCGTGATGCAAAGGATCGCCGGATTTGACTTTCGTCAGATCGATGACGATTATGTTGTTGCTGGCGAGATCTTCCTTGTATGGAGCTTGTTCCGGATCAATCGATCCGAGCCGCGGGATATCGCCCCAGACCCGTCGCGAAACTTTGAGCGCGCGATCGTCCTGCGAGACAAAGAGGGTGAACTGCGGGTGCTGTTTGCCCATGTCGGCAATCTGAGTGCGAAACACGTCGACGTCGACGTCTGGCGCGGCCAGCATGACGTTTTTGAACTTCGCCGGAAGGCCGCCATTGCGGATGGCCATCTGGCGCAAGCCTTCCAACGCAAGCCAGTTGCCCATCGAATGGGCGAGGATCGAAACTTCCTTTATTTCGGGATCGCGTGCAAGATATTGGAACAGCAGTTCGAGCGCGTTTCGCGTGTAGTTGGTGCTTTCACGATCGTAGCCATAGGCCAGCGCACTGCCTCGGGAGGGCCATGTGACCAGGATCGGAACGCTGTCGGTGCCCGTATCGTGGGCGATCTGCGCAAAGCGATAGAGGGAGTCTTCGAAGCGGTTGTTGAAGCCGTGGATGAAGACCAATACGCTGTGGTCTGGACTCTTCCTGACAGAGGCGCGGAGCCACTCCTTCGCGCCATCCCGTGTTATCTCTTCGGCCTTCACCACTGCGAAATCAGTCGCGGGGTTTGATGGCAGCTTCTTGGGCCATGCGACCTCTCCAACCTTGCGGACCGACGCCGGGGGGATCGACACCGTAATTTCCGCGAACGAGGGGGCCAGTCCGCGCTCGCCCGTATACATTTGTGCCGGATTGGAGGAACGACTGCGTGTCGTTGTGACCAGCATCTCCACCTTGCTTGAGGAAGGAGAGGTATCGGCCACGGGCAGCAGCACATTCGTCGGACGGGAGGCGCACCCCCACAGCAGGCCAACCAACGCCGACGCCAACAAAACGTTACTGATCCGCCTGACTTTGGACAGACTCACGAAACAGTTTCCCAAACTCTTCTCCCGTTCGAAGTCATCCCAGGCTCAGATCCAATCAGAACCGAAATCTGGCGCCGATGATTGGTCCCTGCATTGCTATGTCAAACACAAATCCGTCGTCGTCGTAGTCCACGGCAAGGTAGCGATAGCCCGCTTCCAGCGTGACCGAATCACTGTACCGGTATTGAAGCGTGCCCTGCACTTGCCAATCGAGGTCGGCGCCAAGGTCGAAGCCACCGATATCGGCCTCGCCATGGAGTCCGAATCCGTTGCCGAGAGCAACGTCGCCGGCCACGCCAATAATGGGGTCGACCCAGGTCTGGCTGCCGCTGGCCTCTCTTACGGCGAGAGGGCCAGTAACGGTCAGATCCGCATCGAGGTGCCAAAGCCGTCCGCCGGCCAGAACGTCCAAGGTCGCGGTGCCATTGTCGAAGACCCGATAGGAGCCGCCGAAGGTCCACACCACCGTGTTCATGTTCGCTTCGGCCGAAAAAAGAGCCAACGGGCCGGGCGACGTGCCGTCGGCCTCGAGGCCCAGGTAGATGAAGTCGGTGAACAGAGCGTAGCGGCCATTGCGCGCCTCACCGGCAAGCATGACCGGCGGGGGAGACCAATCGATGTGGTCAAAGATCTGGCCGAAATCGACGTCGATATCGACCGGCGACAGGCCCCTGACGCCGACCCTGCCCTTCATGCCTGCCATCCAGAAATAGGGCTCTGCGGTGAAGGTCCAGGCTGGCGCGGCTTCAGCAGGCACGGGTGCGGCCTCAGGAAGCTGCGTCGCAGCGTCAGCAGCGATCGCTGGCACCGCAAACAGCGCTGCCGCTGTTCCAGCCGAAACCAACACGAGAGCTCGGATGGTTCCCATATCGACGTCCCCTCTAATTCCGTCTTTCTTTTACTTCATGTCCGATGCGATCGCGCCCGCAGTGACAACATATCTGTATTCGCGCTGCTCTGCTAATGGATATCGGATTCCGATCGTTTTCATGTCGACGGTTCATTTGTTCGTGCACGCCACGGACGGACAGTGCCGGGCATACTTCGGGAACAGCAGGGTATTTCCCGCGCGGAATCCGAAGCCGTCGGGTCCGCTATCGGGGCTTACCGTGACGACAAACAGGGCCGGAAACACGGCTGCTGTAGTTCGTAGAGGTCGATCGCCAGACAGAGATTCCAAGCCGACCTCAACTTAGTTCTGGCGTGGCGGCCAAGGCGTGAAATGCGGTTTCCGGGCGGCATCCGCGTGCAGCACCGCTCCGACCTCCCCAACCAACCGATCCACCAGTTCCTGCCATTCGGCTCGTCTGGACTCGCGCAATGCCGGCGGGACCTTGTCGATCCTCAAGAGTGCGAGTTCCGCCTCAGCAAGTTCCTCGCAAATATCCTGAAAACCCTCACTTCGGCCCATCAGCCGATGGATCGCCAATTCAAATTGCGGGAACCGACGCACCGCCGCCGAGACCGCTCTTTTTTTATCAGCCGGTTCGTCGTCCATCCTCATGGCGCAGATTCGTGTTTTCCCTGGACCACCGTAACCTATCGCATGGAGGCGGCTGCGGAATGTAAGTTACGTGGGCGACAGGGTAATTTCTCAACATCCATAGCGAGCTTGGTCGGCACCAAGCCTGTAAAATCGCAAGTTCAAACTGCGCTGCCGGCGAGGCCGCCTAACTCTTTGATCCGTCGTCATCCGCCGGCGCATTGCGCGAACCGTCGCCGTCGTCCCAGCGTTATCCGTTCAGACTACTGGGAGTATTGCAAGAACAGGCTCGCGGATATAAATTGCGCAGCGAGGGTAACCGGCGAAAATGAAATATAACTGGGAGTGGTCACCCCCAGAACGTCAGGTGAGGGAACCAAGGTGATCCGGGCCGAACCAGCCGTAGGGAGGGAGCATCGGCTCGCCCCAGAGGATTGTCGTGCCCAGCTTGCCCGGATCCTCAACAGCGCGGACTTCGATGCAACCGGTCGCGAGCGCCGCTTCCTCAGCCATGTGGTGGAGGAGACGCTGGCGGGTCGCGGTGATCGTATCAAGGCCTATTCGATCGCAGTCGAAGTGTTCGGACGCGATATGTCTTTCGACCCGCAGACGGATCCGATCGTCCGCATCGAGGCTGGCCACCTCCGGCGCGGGCTCGAGCGTTACTACCTGACTGCCGGACAGGACGATCCTATTCTCATCACGATCGCGAAAGGCGGTTACGTTCCAACGTTCTCGGTGCGATCGCCCCTCGAGACCATTGAGCCGGCCTTGCCGCTCAATCGGGCAGAGAAAGTCCCGCCCCCTGCTCGATGGATGAAGGCATCATGGCTGACGGTGGCTCTTGCGGCAATCGTCGCGGCATTGGCTGTTCTGGCATTGGGATTGGCGAGGAGCGACGTTCGCCCGACTTCGCCTGAGATCCCGCGACTGCTGGTCGAGACGTTTGACGACCTTTCAGGAACGGAAGCCTCCAGGGCGATCGCCAGTGGATTGAGGCAGGAAGTCGTCAGCCAGCTTTCCAAGTTCAAGGATATCGTGGTCGTGGAGTCGGCCGCAAAGGGGGAGGATCCATCGATCTCGCCGGCACGATTTGTCCTGGCCGGAAGCGTGAACCTGTCGACCAATGCCTTCCGGCTTCGGGTCCGGCTGCTCAACCGGGCGGACAACTCGGTTCTGTGGGCAGAAAGCTATGATGGCGGGCTGAAAGTGGCGCAGCTTATGGAGGTCCAGACCGACATCGCGCGCAATGCGTCATCGAGCCTGGCCCAGGCATATGGCGTCATCTTCCAGGCAGACGCCAATCTCCACGTCGTCAATCCGCCCGACGATTGGGCCGCCTACTCTTGCACGCTTTCTTTCTATGCATATCGGGTCGGTGTCGATGCAGAAAGCCGGTCATCGGTACGCGCGTGCCTTGAGAAGGCGGTGGTCCGCTTTCCGACCTACGCCACCGCCTGGGGTCTTCTCTCGCTGATCTACATAGATGACTACCGATTCGAGTTTTCAGGCGACCCGGCAGAGTCCGCCGCTGCGCTCGATCGCGCCTTGGCGGCGGCAAGGCGATCTGTGGGGCTTGATCCTGTCAACATCCGGGGACGCCAGGCGGAAATGGTTGCGCTCTATTTCCACAAGGAGATCGATGCGGCATTGAAAGTGGGCAAGCAGACTTTGACCATCAACCCGAACGACACCGAGTTTATGGGCGAATATGGGGAGCGCCTGGCGGTTTCTGGAAATTGGCATGACGGTTGCCAGTTGATAGCGGAGGCGCGTCAGAAGAACCCGGGGTCAGGCTACTATGACGTGGATCTGGCTCTTTGCTCGTATTTCAGCGGGGATTATACGCAGGCAGCCATGTGGATCAACAAATCGCCATTTCCGTCGAATCCGATCTATCATCTGCTTGCCGCTGCCGTTTTCGGCGAGGGAGGCTACAAAATCGCGGCTGATCGCGAGGTCGCATGGCTGAACCAAAATCAACCTGATTTGGTGAACAACATGCGCCAGGTGGTTTCAGCGCGGTTGGCCCGTTCGCAAGATGTCGAGTTTTTCCTCGGCTCGCTAAGGAAAGCGGGCCTTGGCGTCGCAGACGACTAAGAGGTCAGCGGCGCCCGCCCCTCACCTGCCCTGCGTCGAAGCCGGCATCAAAAACAACGAGATCTGGATGGACGGAAGTGTTCGTTCGAATGATGCTATTGCGTTGTCTTGAGCGCAGATTTTGCTCTGCCAGCACAGCGCCTCCTCTTAAGCCCGCTGGTCTTGGCCCGGCGGCCTGCTGACAGTCCCCCAGTAGAGCTGCCGGGCCACTCGAACTTGCTCAATGGAAGGCGCGGACTTCCAGGATTAGAACCAACAAGCACACCAGAGGCATCATCTTTGGCGAGTTGCTGCATCATTGAGCACTTGCCAATGAAGAACGCAAAAAAGCCCCGCCGCTCCATTTGCGAAGCGGCGGGGCCCCCCACTCGCCCCCCATCAATGCCCATGCAATTGCGGTGCCAGACATGTTGACCCATTGCGGCGCACCTTTGATGCCACGACCGCCTGTCGCAGTTGCGAGGGCTGTATCGAGCCGGTCGATGGAGTATCGACTTTTTTGCCGCAAAAGCCTTCCAGCCGGAACGCTTGCTCGTCTGGATGGTTGGTTGGGATGCAGGAGATGCAGGCGTGGCCAAGAAGCTGTCAATCGCGCAAACGTTGCGACGAACCTCCGACCAACTGAAGAGGATCCGCAAACATGTCGCCAATGGCGGTCATGTGGACCAGATGCAAGAGGTCGACGCCCTGGTGGGCCTCGCCAAAGAAGTGGCCGACCGGCAGTTGGCCGGGTTTGAAAGCCAGGCAGATGAAAACGATGGCTCTGTGCAAGACGATGACGATGCAAAGGACTGAGCGTTGTCGACCGGCTCGTGACATTCCGCGATAACGGAATTACTTGATTTGCCAAAATCGGTACTATCCAACGGCGGCGGACCCCCAATCCGCCTGGCCGGCGCCGTCGAGCGTCCTTACCCCACGCCCCCCAAGCGGCGCCGGCCGCTCGGCTGCGCACCCTCGTGTCCGGCCCCGAGGGCATGCTTTTGGGCAACATGCATTGGACCAGGAGACGCGCGGGTTTGACGGGTTTTTTCTGCAACTTGCGGCGATCTGTACACGCGCCACGCAATCGGCAGATTCCCATCGCTCTCGGCGGCCTTTAATACCCGATCTGCGATATCGCAGCGGATAATGGGATCGTCTGTTAGATGATCCATTGAATTCTGTGGATTCTGTTTGAAAAACATCTCCGCCCCCGCGCTTGGCGCTGAGAATGCTCAACGGATACCGCTTTGAACAGTCGTCAAATGACGACCACAGACGGATTTATACGCCATCCCACGACGCACGTTGCGTAATTGCGTGGAGGCGAGATGCGGATCCTGCCGGTGGTCGGTGCAACAGAAGCTTGCAGCCGGGAACAACCACCCGACGGTTCGCGTTTGTGCAAAGGCCCGCTTCTTTTGCACGGGCAGCGAGCCTCGAAGGTTCGCAATGCCGCACCGGCGTTTCAATCGCACCCGCCTCAGCCCTCACGATCTGGCTATTTGTGAACGCGTGTACGATCAGGTTTGCGCAGATGAACACATCGACCCTTTGAGCCGGGATGCCGAAGCCTTGGCGGTGATGATTGTCGCAATCTTCCGAAACATTACGACTAGTGAGCGCGAACTGCTGGAGGGGGTCAGGTCGCTTCGTCGTTCAAAGGGCGCAGAACAGGCGCGCTAGCTTGGCGGGTTTCCCTGACGAATCGTTCCAGTCCCGCTTTGGCACAGCCGGATTGGCATCGTAATTGCCTTTTGAGTCTCGCCAGAGTGTAGCCACAGCGCTTGCGAAGGAGATGGAAATGGGTTTGGCCGAAAACCTGTCTGATGTTGCCCTCACATTCGCTTGTCCGGATTGCTCGCATCCGGCGGTAAGGAAGGGCTCTGCGCTGAAAACGATCGCCCACTTCAGATGCGACGGGTGCAACGCCAAGGTGCGGATCACTTATCCGCAGAAACTGGCGATCTTCGAAAAGCACAAGCTATTGACTGCGCACGGGGCATAGCAATAACTCAACGCTGCGATGCGGTTAGGAGCCAGGTTCGATTTCCCTGTGATTCCAAAGGATATCGTATTCAACCCCAGGTGGTTTCAATTTGATCGCGACGGTCTGAAGGCGGACCGTTTGGTGAAACAAAATCCAGGATCGGAGCACGAAGCCGACGCGATGACCACGGCAATTGGGGACATATATCGGCCGCTTGCCTTAACCGCGAGGTTCCTTGTCCAGTGCTGGCCGCAGCTATTGCTTGTCGGCTGCCTGGGTATGATCGCTCGTGGTCTGCTGCTTCAGGGCGCCGTGACGATCGGCCTCCAATTCCCGCTGGGCGGAATGGTCATGCTGTCGCTGGTGGTCCTCGCCAAGCTGACGGTGCTCGTCATGATGTTCGTGGTGCTTCGGCCGCATATGCCGGCGGTGGCGGCACTGAGGCAAAAAGCCAAAAAGGGAGTGGACGAAACAAAGCGCGAGCCGGTCTTGGCGATTACCGCCGCTGCGATCCTGCCGTTCTTCGCCTATTATGCCGCCTGGGGTTTTCTTGGCGATACGGTTCGCGAATATTCGCGCATGGCGCTCGCCCAGGCCGATTTCGGCAAGAGCGTCGACATCTTCGCCATTCTTCAGTCGAGCGGCGTGGCACTGTCGATCGTCATATGCTGGCTGGTGCGTTTTGCCGCCAAGCGACTGAATGCGCGGGCGTCTCACCCCTACTGGCGGCTGCTGATCGTGGCGACGGACGCAACCTGGGTCTTCATCGGCCTCTACGCGCTCGGCGTATGGAAGGACCAGTTCATCCGCTGGCTTGGCGCAGGCGCCGCTCTGCAACAACTCAGCCTCGATTTGCTTGCGCCGGTAAGTCAGGCGGTCGCGGCCGGCCAGTTCGTTCCAGTGGAATTCCGGCCGCTTCCCTTCGGCGAGCAGCTTCAGAGTCTTTTCTTCTTCGCATTGCTGCCGATGGTCTGGCTGGTGATGGCGGCGATCATCAACGGCTATGAACTTTCCGCGCCGGCCGCTCCCGGTCCTGCGCCACCCCGAGCGACCTCCTGGCAGAAGTGGCTGAAGGATTTCGCGTCTCACTTCGTTGGCGGTTACCGCAGCCGCTATTCGCCGGTCTGGACTTGCGTCAAGCTGACGCTCAGTGCCGGCCTGGCCACGCTTGTCACCTTCGTCATCGCCTATCAGGCCATCTCCTGGGCCGGCGCCTGGACATGGTATGGCCTGACGAGGCTGATCGGAGCGCACGATCTCGGGACCTGGCAGATCTTCGCCGATGCCATCAGCCTGTTCATCGGCAGCCCAAGCGAACTCGACGGAGGAATCCTGCTCGACCCGGTCCGGGTCGCGCTGCTTGCAGCCGTGCTCGAGACCGCGGTCGCCATGGCTGGCGCAGCGAATGGCGTCAGGACCGCGGCTCGCTGACGCTGAGATAACTCGGCAACGCCGAGTAGAGGGCAATCGACAGCGTGAGGCTGCTCGCCGCAGGTGGGATCGAAAAGCTGGCAGCCATCCGTGCCGGTTTGCCGGGCTCCGTCGTCGCGAATGCCATGCCGCCGCACAGGGACCGTTGCTCGGCCTCCGGATACCGCTTCCTGACCACCGGATCGGCAAACAGGGTTGGCCGCCATTCGCGACTGCTGCCATCGGAAAGCCGCACCTCGCAAGGTACCGAGCCGAGCGCTTTCGGGTCAGCAGCGAGAGCTTCGAATTCGGCAAGCACGACGGCGCTGCCCGCGCTGCCTGCCAGTCTGGTGAAGCGTGTCACGGTCCAGCTGGCGCCGGCATAATCGATCGGCTGTCTCAGGCTCGCAGATAGCGGCTGGCGCAGATGTTGGGAGGGCCAGTCCTTGATGCTTCCCCACGTCTGCACGGCCAGCGCGGCAGGCAGTGCGACCACCAGCGCCATCATGCTCAGCCAGTAGCCTCGCCGCGTTGACGTCACCTTTGCGGGAGAACTGTCCATGGCGGCCTTTCTTCGTTGCGGCGTATGATGATAGCCGGCTCGATGTCCTTGCCGGAAACATTCGTGGCGATGCGGATCTCGTCGTCGAGCGGCAGCAATTTTGTGGGTGCGACCACGACGGTGCCGCCGGCGACGGCATCCTCCGGCACTTCGAAGACCAGAAGGACCCGGCGTGGCAGCCCGGGCTGGTAGACATCGCCCGGCATCATTTCGATCGTCGCCCACAAGCGGTCGGTCAGGACATAACGGATGCCGCTGCGGCTCAGCCACTCGCCCGATGTGAGACCCAGGGTTTTGAATTTCGCCTCGGCCTCGCCTTCGACGACAACCCATACGCCGGAACTCGTGTAGGTCTTTGACTTGCCGAAGGTCTCGACGTTGAGCACACGCGCCACCCTGGCGCTGTCCAGCGAAAGCGCGAAGGCGCGGGCCTCCACACGCTTGTTCATGCCGCCCGAAGCGACTATCGGCGATGTAATGTCGCTGTACAGCGGGCGCGTGTGCTGCATGCCGTAGAGCACGGCGGCAGCCAACAGCAGCGCCAGCGCCGAACGCAGCATGCGCATCATGGCGCCTTCTCCACCGGCAGGTCGACCGTCGCAACCGGATCACGGTCGAACCACCCGCTTGCGCCGTAGACATTGTCGCGCAGCTTGTAGACCTGGCCGGTGACGGTGATCGTCACCTTGTCGGGCACGGGCACACCGGCCGGCCACTCCCAGGCCATGGTCAGGCGTTCCGGCATGTTGGGATTGAAATATCCCGCCAGATACTTGTCACGATCGAGATAACCCGTTGGCATCGGCAGCTTTTGCGCCGGCGCGCTGAGCGTGACGACGCGATGGAGCACGTTGTTGGGGGTGGCGGAACGGTTCACCACATCCATGTCCACCATCACAAGCTGCACGGGCCGCGATGGGGGAACGCCTGTCGGCGGCACGGTTCCGACACGTGCCGTTCGCAAGGTCACAAACCAGCGACCGGCATCGATTTGCTGGCCTGCCTGCACAACCGGCACCTTTGGCGGATGGGCAGCTTCGTAGAGCGTCATTGAAAACGAGATTGCCGATGCGGCCAGCCCGCCCAGGCCTGCAATCAAAAAAGCATACAGCCTTTGCCGTATTGTCGTTCGTGTCGGTTCCGTCATGCGCCGTGCGGTATGCGATGGTCCTCGGGCCAGCCTTATACGATGCGAGATCAATTTGTTACAACAGCAGCGGCAGGCATCTCCAAGGGGTTCAGCGCAGGGACACCAGCCGCGCAATCGGATCGTTGGTGGCTCGCCCGGTCAGTGTTCAATCCCCGCTCCTGGCGCCGAGCGCGGCCCGCCTAAACCATTCGCCCCCAAACCATGCGAAGAGGCGCCGGACTCGGCTCGGCGCCCCTCACCTTCTTCACTTGTCCGACCACACGGCCAGCTCGTAGCCGTCCGAATCGGAGAAATGGAAGCGGCGGCCGCCCGGGAAGGAATAGGCGGGCTTGACGATCTTTCCGCCGGCCTCCTCGACATGGCGCTGGGTCTCGTCGAGCTTGTCGGCATAAAGGATCACCAGCGGTCCGCCTGCCGCCTTGCCCTGGCTACCCAGAGCGAAGCCGCCGGTCAGGCGGCCGTCGTTGAACTCGCAATAGGTCGGCCCGTAGTCCTTGAAGGACCAGCCGAACGCCTTTCCATAGAAGTCGCGCGAGCGCGCGATGTCGCCGACGGAAAATTCGACATAATCGATGCGCTTGTCGTTGCTGGATTTGGCCATGATCTTCTCCTTTCGCGGTTTTTGGATGCTCAGCGCTCGAGCATTGCCTTCAGGCTGTTGAGGTCGCGCTGCACGGCCTCGGCGTCGGCAGCGAATATCTCCTCCGTCATGTCCGGCGTCCTCAACAGCACGAACATGACCTCCGCGCCGGTCCCGTTAGGAACCACGCGCACCGCATTGCGGGTTTCCTTGTCATCGGCAAAGACGATGTGATCGAGGACGCCGTATTCGTTCGGCCGGGAGAAGCGGATGCGGATGGGCCGGCCGTCGGGGTCCTCCGCGGTCCATTCCTCGCCCGATCTTTCGAAGCGCCTGCCGAGGCCTGCCGCCCAGCGCTGGAAATTCTCAGGGATGGAGGCGAAGTCATAGACTTCGCGCCAGTCCCGGTCGATGGACACGGTGATGATGCGGGATTTGTAGATCGTCATATCTGCCTCCTTTCAACGAAGGCAGACTAGGCCGCGTTGGCGGTGGCGTATTGAACGAAACGGCCAGCTCAGGCGCCGAGCTGCCGCAGAACCGTCGCCGGCGAGAAGCCCGACAGGCGCCGCACCTCGCGCGTCAGATGCGCCTGGTCGGAATAGCCCGCCTCGAACGCCAGACCGGCCAGGCGCGGCTCGGTGGACTGCCACGCCAGGTTCAGGAACCGCTGGAAGCGGAGGATGCGGTCGAGCGTCTTCGGGCCATAGCCGAAAGCCTCCTGGCAGCGGCGGCGAAGCGTTCGCGGGCTGACGTCGAGCCGGTCGAGGATCACCGCCATGCCCGGACCGGCGGATTCGGTTTTCAGCGCGTTGAAGGCAAATCCCATGTCCGCAGGCGGCGGCTCGACATCCGGCGCAAGCCTGCAGAGTGCCGCTTGCATCGCCCGCATCCGCTCTATCGTCGAGGACGCCTCGCCAATTTTTTCGGCGATTTCGCGCGCAAGCGCTCCCCAGAAGTGGCTGAGCGCCACCCGGCCGCCGACGATTTCCGACATCGGCAGGCCGAGCCATCGGCTTGCCGCACCCGGTCGGAAGCGGGCGCCGATCACCGTAGAGCCAGGTGTCAGAGTAGAGAGGGCAACGGCCACGTCGGGGCCCGCCACGACCAGATCGCCGTCGATCCAGGTGATGTCGACGCAGCCGTCGGGGACCACGGCCGACAGGCTCCCCGCGTCCGGTCGCAATGCCGCATCAGCTCGCAATGTATTGGACCAGGCACACTGGAAATGCCCTTCGAGTGCGGCCGCAGGAACGAACTCGCGGTACTCCCCGATTGCCCCGGAAAGGATTGGCGCCCCGGAAAGGACGGGTGTGTTGTCGTCGGACATCACGAGCCTCTCCTGTGAGGAACGCTTTAGGCATCGTACCCTTCGGTCCCCGAAATCTATTGCGCTGGCGGCGCGCTTCAACCCTGTCCTCTGCGCTCCACCCTCGTTTGAGGCCTGCACTGTGAGCGGACGTCTGCGGTGCAATGCGTCCTGACGACCGGGGCGTTCGATTGGCAGCTTTCACCGGCTGCTGGAGATGTCGCCCGCGATAGGCAGTTTGCCGTCTTTATCGCCATGGAGCCTTGACGCACGGGAACCATACACGTTAGGGCGTCCGGGCACGAACGATTGGCGACCAAGCAAGGAAATTCCAGCTGATGGAAATTTTTACCGCCGCCGGCCTCGCGGCCCTGCTCCAGGTCATTGCCATCGACCTTGTGCTTGCCGGCGACAATGCCATCGTCATCGGCCTTGCTGCGGCGGGCCTGCCGTCGGATCAGCGCAAGAAGGCGATTCTCGTCGGCATTGCGGCGGCCACCGTGCTTCGCATCTTCTTCGCTCTGATCACCCAGTGGCTTCTCACCATCGGCCCCATTCTCCTCATAGCCGGCGGCCTGCTGCTGCTTTGGGTGTGCTGGAAGATGTGGCGCGAGTTGCGTGTCAGCTACGAGCAGGAACATGACGCGACGGAAGCGTTGTCGAATGTCGATTATGACAAAAGCGGGACGATTGGCGGCAAGGGGCCGCGCAAGACCTTCGCTCAGGCAGCCTGGCAGATCGTCATTGCCGACGTTTCGATGTCTCTCGACAACGTCCTTGCAGTCGCCGGCGCGGCGATGGACCATCCGACGGTCCTGATCATCGGCTTGGCGCTGTCGATTGCGCTGATGGGCTTCGCCGCTTCGTTTGTCGCTCGCCTCCTGCATAAGTACCGCTGGATCGCCTATATCGGCCTGGTGATCATTTTCTATGTCGCCGTGAAGATGCTTCTGGATGGTGCTGTGCAGCAGTGGCCCGAACAGTTTGCGTTCCTGGCGCCCTGGTTCGGGCCGGGCGGTCATTGAAACCTGAGCAGTGCCGGTCTTAGCAGTGCAGGCCCGCCCGAGGCGCCAAGCCATTCCTCGGTTTGCCTGATTGCGGAACTATGCTATTGCGCCGTGCGAATTGAGCTTCTGCGAAAGTTCAAAAGATCAACATGCATCGAGACTTCCGGGCCGGGCCTAAGGGTTTCCGGCCCGCGTCCATTGGAAACCGCAAATGTCTGCCCCTCGCGTCAGTTTCGTCAGCCTTGGATGCCCCAAAGCCCTCGTGGACTCGGAGCGCATCATCACCCGCCTGCGCGCCGAGGGCTATGAGATCGCGCGCAAGCATGACGGCGCCGATCTTGTCGTCGTCAACACCTGCGGCTTTCTCGATTCGGCTCGCGATGAATCGCTCAATGCCATCGGCTCCGCCCTTTCGGAGAACGGCAGGGTCATCGTCACCGGCTGTCTCGGCGCCGAACCGGACGTCATCCGCGAAAAACATCCCAACGTTCTCGCCATCACCGGTCCGCAGGCCTACGAGAGCGTGATGGCCGCAGTGCATGAGGCCGCGCCCCCGAGCCACGATCCCTATGTCGATCTGTTGCCGCCGCAAGGCGTCAAGCTCACGCCGCGCCACTATGCCTATCTCAAGATTTCGGAGGGCTGCAACAACCGCTGCACGTTCTGCATCATCCCGGCGTTGCGCGGCGATCTCGTTTCGCGGCCGGCGGCCGACGTGCTGCGCGAGGCCGAGAAACTGGCCAAGGCCGGCGTCAAGGAAATCCTGGTGATCTCGCAGGACACCAGCGCCTACGGCATCGACATCAAATACCAGACCAGCATGTTCGGCGATCGCGAAGTGCGGGCCAAATTCCTCGATCTGTCGGAGGAACTCGGCAAGCTCGGCGTCTGGGTACGCATGCACTACGTCTATCCCTACCCGCATGTCGCCGATGTCATCCCGCTGATGGCCGAAGGAACGATCCTTCCCTACCTCGACATTCCTTTCCAGCACGCCTCGCCGCGAGTGCTGAAGAACATGCGTCGGCCCGCCCATGGCGAAAAGACGCTCGACCGCATTCGCGGCTGGCGCGAAATCTGTCCGGATCTGGCGATCCGCTCCACCTTCATCGTCGGCTTCCCCGGCGAGACGGACGACGATTTCGAGATGCTGCTCGACTGGCTGGACGAAGCCAGGATCGACCGCGCCGGCTGCTTCAAATACGAGCCGGTCAGGGGCGCCCGCTCCAACGACCTCGGCCTCGAACAGGTACCGCAGGAGATCAAGGAGGCGCGCTGGCACCGTTTCATGCAGCGCCAGCAGAAGATCTCGGCAACGCAACTCGCCAGGAAGGTCGGCAAGCGTCTGCCAGTGCTGATCGACGAGGCGCATGGCACCTCGGCGAAGGGCCGCACCAGATACGACGCACCCGAAATCGACGGCTCGGTGCATATCCAGTCGCGGCGTCCGTTGCGCGCCGGCGATGTCGTCACCGTCAAGATCGACCGTGCCGACGCCTACGATCTTTACGGCTCAGCGGTCTGACCGCATCTCGCCCTACGGCGCCGCGTCCTTTCGGGCGGCAAAGGACGCCGCATAACATAACACCTGATTTTGCGCATGACCCTTCCCGAAATCGATCCCTATTTCGGGCTCTTGCTAAACGAAAGGGCGCCGCGCGGCGCCCTTCCTGTCAAGATTTTGGCCCATCTTGCGCTTACTGCGGCAGCTTGTCGTCGACGCCCTTGACGTAGAAGTTCATGCCGAGCAGCGTCGGGTCGTCGGCGACTTCGCCTTCCTTCAGCCACGGCGTGCCGTCCTGCTTGGCGATCGGGCCGGTGAACGGGTTCCATCCTTCGACGATCTTCTTCTCGGTGGCTTCCGCCATCGCCTTCACGTCGTCGGGCATGTTGGTGTAAGGGGCCATTTTAACGGCGCCGTCCTTGATGCCCAGCCAGACATTGCCGGGTTTCCATGTGCCGTCGAGCGCGGCCTTCACCCGGCCGATATAGTACGGGCCCCAATCGTCGACGATCGAGGTCAACTGCGCCTTGGGGGCGAACTTGATCATGTCCGAAGACTGGCCGAAGCCCTGCAGTCCGCGCTCTTCGGCGACTTGCAGGGCAGCGGTCGAGTCGGTGTGCTGGACGATGATGTCGGCGCCCTGGTCGAACAGAGCCTTGGCGGCATCGGCTTCCTTGCCCGGATCGAACCATGAATTGATCCAGACGATCTTCGCCTTGAAATCCGGCTTGATCGACTGGGCGCCGAGCATGAAGGAATTGATACCCATCACCACTTCGGGAATCGGGAACGAAACGATGTAGCCGGCGACGCCCGACTTCGATTGCTTGGCGGCGATCTGGCCGAGGATGTAGCGGCCTTCGTAGAAGCGTGCGTTGTAGATGCCGAGATTTTCTGATGTCTTGTAGCCGGTCGCGTGTTCGAACATCACGTCGGGGAATTTCTTGGCGACCTTCACTTCGGGGTCCATGAAGCCGAAGGACGTACCGAAAATGATCTTGCACCCTTCGCGCGCCAGGCGCTCGAAGGCACGATCGGCATCGGGACCCTCGGAGACGTTCTCCAGATAAGCGGTCTCGACCTTGTCGCCGAGCGCCTTCTCCACGTCCAGGCGGCCCTGGTCATGCTGGTACGAATAGCCGAAATCACCGATCGGGCCGGTATAGACCCAACAGGCTTTCAGCTTTTCCTGCGCTTCGGCGGTCGCCGCCAGCGACAATGCCGCCGCCGCGGTCATCAGCGCAATAAGCAGTTTTTTCATCGTGTTACCTCTCTGAGTTAAGCCTTGGAGCTTCCCGTTTGTCTTTTTTATCGTCAGCGATCCGGAACGAATGGCTGCCCCAAGGAAGCCGGTGTGTTCATCATCGTCAAACGCTTGTTGCGCGAGATTAGAACGAGAACCACGATGGTTGCCAGATAGGGCAACGAAGAAAGCAGTTGCGAGGGAACCGGAATGCCGAAAGCCTGTGCATGAAGCTGGCCGATCCAGACCGCGCCGAAGATATAGGCGCCCGCCAGCACGCGCCATGGCCGCCATGATGCGAACACGACCAGCGCCAGCGCAATCCAGCCGCGCCCGGCGGTCATGTTCTCCACCCATTGCGGCGTATAGACCAGCGACAGGTGGCCCCCGGCAAGGCCCGCACAGGCGCCGCCGAAGATCACTGCCAGATAGCGGTAGCGGATGACCTTGATGCCAAGTGCATGGGCCGATGTGTGGCTGTCGCCGATCGAGCGCAGCGTCAGCCCGGTGCGGGTCTTGAACAGGAACCACATGACGGCGGCGGTCAATGCAATCGAGATGTAGAATATCGGGTCCTGGCCGAACAACAACCTGCCGATGACGGGCATCGCCGTCAGGCCGGGAATGTCGAGGTTTGGCAGCCTCGCGCCGGGCTGGCCGACAAAGCTGGTGCCCATCATGCCGGAAAGCCCTAGGCCGAGCAGTGTCAGCGACAGGCCGGTCGCCACCTGGTTAGTGGCCAGCGACAAGGTCATGACGGCGAACAGCAGTGAAAACACCGCACCCAGGGCGATCGCCGCCAACAACCCGATCCATGGCGATCCGGTGAGATAGCCGGCGCCGAAACCGCCGACCGCCCCCATGATCATCATGCCTTCGACGCCGAGATTGAGCACGCCGGAACGTTCGACCACCAGCTCGCCGATCGCCGCGATCAGCAAAGGCGTCGCCGCGGTTGCGATGGTCAAAAGAATGTTGACGGTGATGTCCATCAGCGGGCCTCCTCCAGCTTCGGCGCGGCTTCAAGCGTCGGCGCAGCCAGGCCGATCAGACGAATGCGGTAGTGAATGAGCGTGTCGCAGCCGAGCACGAAGAACAGGAGCATGCCCTGGAACACGCGCGCCACCTTGTCGGAGATGCCGAGCGCGCTTTGCACCGCCTCGCCGCCAAGATAGGTCAGCGCCAGCACCAGGCCCGCCGCGACAATGCCTAATGGATTGAGCCGGCCGAGGAACGCAACGATGATGGCGGCAAAGCCGTAGCCGGGCGAAATCACCGGCTGCAGCTGGCCGATGGCGCCGGAGACTTCCGAGATGCCGGCAAGTCCGGCCAGTGCCCCCGACAGCATGAAGGCGAAGAACACCATCCGGTGGATGCCGAAGCCGGCGAAGCGCCCTGCCCTGGGGCTTGAGCCGAGCACGCGGACCTCAAAGCCTTTCAGCATGCGGCTCATCAGGATCCAGATCAGCACCGCCGCGACCAGCGCGAACACGAAACCCCAATTGGCGCGGCCGGAGGCCGGCATCAGTTCCGGCAATATCGCCGAGTCGTTGAACTGTATCGTCTGCGGGAAATTGAAACCCTTCGGATCGCGCCACGGCCCGCGCACCAGCCAGTCGAGGAACAGCTGCGCGACATAGACCAGCATCAGGCTGGTCAGGATCTCGTTGGTGTTGAAGCGCGCCTTGAGCAGGGCGGGAATGGCGGCGTAGGCGGCACCGCCGACCATGCCGAACAGCAGCATCAGCGGCAGCACCAGCGGCCCTTCAAACTGCGGAAACAGCACCGGAATGCTCGATCCGACGATGCCGCCCAGGATGAACTGGCCTTCCGCGCCGATGTTCCAGATGTTGGCTCTGTAGCAAACCGACAGGCCGACCCCGATCAGGATGAGCGGTGCCGCCTTGATCGCCAGCTCATGCAGCTGCCAGACCTGACTGACAGGCTCGAGGAAGTAGATTTGGAACGCCTTCAAGGGATTGACGCCAAGCAGCGCGAACAGGATGGCGCCGGCAATGATCGTCAGCACGAATGCAATGAAGGGCGACAGCGCCGAGAACAGCATCGAGCGCTGCGGCCGTTTGACGAGTTCGAGGCGCATCATGACGTCTCCAGAGCGTGTTCGGCGTGGCCCGGCTCGGCCCCGCCCATCAGCAGTCCGATCTTTTCGAACGTCGCCTCGGCGATCGGCAAAGGCTTCGACAACTCGCCATTGTGCATCACCGCGATCGCGTCGGATATCTCGAACAATTCGTCGAGATCCTGGCTGATGACCAGCACTGCCGAGCCGCTGCGCGCCAATTCGATAAGCGTCTGCCTGATATGGGCGGCCGCACCGGCGTCGACGCCCCAGGTCGGCTGATTGACGACCATGACGCTTGGCCTGCGGTCGAGTTCGCGGCCGACGATGAATTTCTGCAGGTTGCCGCCTGAAAGCGCTGCCGCCTCCGGGTCCGCAGCGCTCTTGCGCACATCCATCGCCTTGATGATGCGTTGGGCAGCTGCATAGATCGCATCGCTTTTGACCATTCCGCCGGCGCCGACAAAAACCTTGCCGTCGGTGGCATGGCGCGACAGCAGCAGGTTTTCCGAAAGCTTCATGCGCGGTGCTGCACCGTGGCCGAGCCGCTCTTCCGGCACGAAGGCAGAGCCCATCAGCCGTCTGCCGGTGATGCTGAGGTGGCCGGCGTCCTTGCCGCGGATACGCACCGAGGCGGCATCCTGCTGCGGCACCTCACCGGAAACGGATTCGAAGAACTCGCCCTGGCCGTTGCCGGCGACGCCTGCAATGCCGATCACTTCGCCGGCGCGTACGGCCAGGTTGATGTTTCTGAGCGGGATCGAGAACGGCGTTGCGGGCTTGCGGCTGAGCGCGCGGATTTCAAGCAGCGGCTGCGCAGTCTCGATACCCTGGGCCGGCGCGCGCACCACGGCCTGCACGTCGTTGCCGACCATCATGCGCGCCAGCGATGCCGCGGTTTCCTTGCGCGGATTGCAATGGCCAACGACCTTGCCGTGGCGCAGCACGGTAGCGCGGTCGCAGATACGCTTGACCTCTTCCAGCCGGTGCGAAATGTAGAGGATGGACTTTCCTTCCGAGCGCAGCCGTTCGAGCGTCTCGAACAGCTTGTCGGCTTCCTGCGGCGTCAGCACCGAGGTCGGCTCGTCGAGGATGATGAGCTGCGGCGTCTGCAGCAGACAGCGGATGATCTCGATACGCTGGCGCTCACCGACCGAGAGGTCGCCGACCAGCGATTGCGGATCGAGCGGCAGGCCGTAGCTATAGGAAAGCGCCCTCGCCTTCGCGGCGATCGTGCTGATCGGCGAACCGTCGTCCAGCGACAGCGCGATGTTCTCGGCCGCCGTCAGTGCCTCGAACAGCGAAAAATGCTGGAACACCATGCCGATACCAAGCTTCTTCGCAAAGCCGGGATTGGTGATCGTGACCGCCTGGCCGTTCCAGAAAATCTCGCCCGAATTGGGCTCCAGCGTTCCGAACAGCATTTTGACGAGCGTCGACTTGCCGGCGCCGTTCTCGCCGAGCAACGCATGGATTTCGCCTTTTGCGACGATGAGATCGATATGGTCGCACGCTGTCAGTGTGCCGAACGTCTTGGTAAGGCCACGAACCTCAAGCAGGTTGGCGTCGTCCTGATTTGCACTCACAGTGCCTCCCATCTGGTTTGCCAGATATGTTCTGTGTTCCCGCAGGCATGGTATGCGTGGCCTGCTGTCGTCGCAAAGCGGCACCCGTCTTGAAAGAGCTTCAAGAATTTCAGCGGAAACCTAACGCATCGGCCCGAAAATCGAAATCGATTTTCGGAAAGCACGATGCGCAGATTCAAAATGTCAGAGCGTGCTTTTGTGCGTCCAAGTGGACGCAGGTCGCTCCAAGCGATGGCAAGGCTCAGGGGACAAAAATGGTTGTCCCGGTCGTCCTGCGGCCTTCGAGGTCGGAATGCGCCCTGCCGGCGTCCTGGAGCGCGTAGCGCTGATTGATCTTGATCTTGACCGCGCCGCTGAGCACGATTTCGAACAGCGCGGCGGCGGACGCCTCCAGGTCTTCGCGCCTGGCGTTGTAGACGAACAGTGTTGGACGGGTTGCAAACAGCGAACCTTTCTGCGCCAGCAAGGACATGCTGAACGGCGGGACCGGTCCCGACGATTGGCCGAAGCTGGCGAACATGCCGAGCGGCTTCAGGCAGTCGAGCGAAGCCGGAAAGGTGTCGTTGCCGACCGAATCATAGACGACGTCGCACTTCTTGCCGCCGGTGATAGCGAGGACGCCGGCGACGAAGTCCTGCTCGCGGTAGTTGATGACGTGGTCGAAGCCATGCGCCTTGGCGAGCTCGATCTTGTCGGCGGAGCTGGCGGTGCCGATCACGGTTGCGCCGAGATGCTTGGCCCATTGGCCGAGGATCAGCCCGACGCCGCCGGCCGCCGCGTGAAACAGGATCGTGTCGCCCCCCTTCACCTCGAAGGTACGGCGCAGCAGATATTCCGCCGTCATCCCTTTCAGCATCATGGCGGCCGCCTGTTCGTCGCTGATGCCGTCCGGCACCTTGACGACGCGATCGGCGGCGATCACGCGTTGTTTGGCGTAGGCGCCAGTCGTCACGGCGTAGGCGATGCGATCGCCCGGCTTCAGCCAGTCGACGTCCGCGCCCACTTCCACCACCACCCCGGCCGCCTCGCCGCCGGGTATCAGCGGGAAACCGCCTGGCGGCGGGTAAAGGCCGGAGCGATGATAGACGTCGATGAAATTGAGGCCGATCGCCGTGTGCCTGACCAAGATTTGCCCCGAGCCGGGTTGGCCCGGATCGGCGTCCTCATAGGTCAGGACCTCCGGACCGCCATGGGTGTGGATGCGTATTGCTTTGGACATTGATGAGGCTCTCTTGGGACCAGACTCTATGGGATCAGGTTTTCTTGGCGCCGAGCGTTGGAAAGAGCTGCATGATACCGCCGATGCATGCGAGGTAAAGTCCGGTGACCGTGATGCCGATTTTGGTGAAGACACTCACCTGCTCGCCCAGGACGCCGATCTGGTCGTAGAAGGCGGCAAGAGCTGCCTGCGCCAGCGCCAGCGCTCCGAAAGCGCACCATAGCAGCGTCATGCCAAGGTTGATCGGCCGCAGCCGCGCCACCCGCACCGGGTGGATGAAATTGATCGGCACAAAGGTCAGGATGCCGGCCACCACGACCACGGCGAAGGAAACCCATTGTCCCGGCTCGATGACGAACAGCGTGAACACCACCATGTTCCAGACCACGGGAAACCCCTTGAAGAAATTCTCCTTGGTCTTCATCCCGGTGTCGGCATAGTAGATCGCGCTCGACACGACGATGATCGCCGCCGACAGGAACGACAGGCCCTCGCCCATGAAGCCGCGCTGGTAAAGCGCGAAGGCCGGTATCAGCACATAGGTGACGTAATCGATGATGTTGTCGAGGAGTTCGCCCGACCACGTCGGCAGGATTTCCTTGACCTCGAGCTTCCTTGCGATCGGCCCGTCGATGCCGTCGACGAACAGCGCCAGCCCCAGCCACCAGAACATCGCCGTCCAGCGCTGCTCGCTCGCCGCCACCAGCGACAGGAACGCCAGGAACGAGCCTGATGCGGTCAGCAGATGCACCGAAAACGCGCGCGCCTGCGGCCATGTGACTTTCTTCTTCGGCCTCGGAATCTTGTCGGCGATTTTCCTGGCCGTGATTTTTCCGGCCGTGATTTTTCTGGCCGTTGTTTTTTTGCTCACGGGCCCCGCCAGTCCAGCTTGCAGATTTCGGCCGAGCGGCCGGCAAAATTCCAGTTGCGGCCGAAGGCCCGCATCTTGCTCTTGTCGGACCTGGCGACGATGATTTCCGGTGCGATCCAGTACTCCGAATTGCTGATCACCGTATCCTTGTCGCGGTCCTTGCCGGAAATCGGCGTTACGGCTCCATCGATGATCTTCGGGATCTGGAAGATTCGGGTCCTGTCGCGCGTCTCATAGGTGATCGGCGCCCGCTCGACGCCGAGGAACTTTCCGACCAGGATGGAGAGCAGCGAGGTGGTCCCGCCAGCCTTGCCGGTGAAAATCCTGGTCAGCGCCTTTACCGCGTAGACTGAGGCGCGCTTGTCGATGAACAGTCCGGCGGTCCAGTTGCCGCGGCTCATATAGCCGGGGATTTCCATGACCAGCCCAAGATTGAGGCCGGACAGCTCGACCTCGCCGAAATGGCCGGCATCGATGCGGAACCCCGCCCAGGTCTGACAATAGCCCTCGGTCGGCGGATGACTGCCGAGAGAGAGCACGCAAGGACAAAAAACCGTGCAATTGCAGGAGAGCACCAACTCTCCTTTCATTGCCCAGCCTTGATCCGCCATAGAATTCTCTCCCTATGCCGAGACTACTAGCAGGGCGGTTGCCCAGACAAGCAGTATCGCACCGGCGACCCGGGTTGGCAGCCTGCCCGCCGTCTGTTTTTCGATCAAGGTGAACAGGCCGATCAACGCCAACCAGAACACGTTCATCACACCGACGGCGAACATCACCAGCATCAGCGCCCAGCAGCAGCCGAGGCACCAGACGCCCTGCTCCATGCCGAGCCGGAAAATGCGGCTGGGCCTCGCGCTCCAGTTCGAAAACAGGATCGAGAACGGGCTTTTGCAGTTTGTCAGGCAGGCTTCCTTCAGGCCGCTGAACTGATAGAGGCCAGCAACCAGAAGCGCAGCCGCTCCTGTCGCTCCGACCACCGGATCGAGCATCTGCACAGATGAGGCGAAGGCGTGAACGATGAGCGTCAGCGCCGCAAACACTGCCGACGCAGCCAACCACACGCTGAGGTAACCGGCGACCAGGATCAGCGGATGGACGACCGCTTCGCCCTTGATCCGCGCGGTATCGGCAATCTCGCAATAGGTGCGGATCATCGGCGCCGCCGAAGGCAGCATGGTGGCGACCGCCATCAGGAACCACATGACGATGAGCGCTCCGGCCTGCGCGCCGACGCCGCCGTCGAGCGGCGCAGGTGCAAGACAAAGGCTGAAGAAGCGCTCGAGAAGATCCGGCAGCGGCAGCCCCGGCAGGTGCCTGAGCATCGTGTCGCCGGGTGCATCCACACCCGGAACCCGGCTTTCGGCGCCACGTATGGCCATGGCGCCAAGCAACAGCCATGCCAGGACGACGGCTGCGCCCAAAACGATGTTCACCGCCGGTCGAGGATTGCGCGAGACGCGCGCCGCTGCGCGGCCGAAACGGTCGAGATGACTGAAATCATGGTCTTCGGCGGTCATGGCAGTCGAATGGGCCGAATCGCCGCGTTGATCAAGCCGCATGATCTGATCTATATGCTCCTCAGGTCGGACCGACCGCCTCGCATCGCAACCGGGAAGCCGAATTGGACCGTCGGGAAACAGCACGGATACTGGTGGCCGGCAGTGGCCCGGCAGGGCTGATTGCAGCGCTTGGTTTCGCAGACGCCGGCTTTCCCGTGACGCTCGTCGGACCCGAGGCAAATGGCCAGGACGGCCGCACGACGGCCCTGATGAACCCGGCCCTGAAGATCCTCGAGCGGTTGGGCGTCCTCGATGCGGTGAGGTCCCAGGCCGCACCGCTGAAGGTGATGCGCATCGTCGATGCAACCAGCCGGCTGATCCGCAGCCCGGTGGTCATTTTCCGCGCCAGCGAAATCGGCGAGCAGCAGTTCGGGCTGAATTTACCCAATAGTGCGCTCAACCCCGCGCTTGCCAGTGTTGTTGCCGCCCATTCCGGCATCGAATGGCGAAAAGCGATGGTGGAGACCTGGCGCCTGGACGGCGACCATGCGCATGCGATCCTGCCTGACGGCAGCGAGATCACGGCATCGCTGGCCGTCGCTGCCGATGGCCGTTTGTCGCCGGCCCGCGAGGCTGCCGGCATCTCGACGTCGGCGCGGTCCTATCCGCAGGCGGCATTGGTTCTCAATTTCGGCCATCGCAGCGACCACTCTTTCACGTCGACCGAGTTCCACACCGAGACCGGCCCGTTCACTCAGGTTCCCCTGGCCGGCAACCGGTCCAGCCTTGTCTGGGTGGTAGAGCCGGAAACGGCGAAGGAACTCGCCGCACTGGACGACGCGGCGCTTTCGATGCGGGTCGAACAGCGGATGCAATCGATGCTGGGCCGGGTTTCCGTCGAACCCGGGCGGCAGGTCTACCAGCTTTCCGGCGTGACGCCGCGGTGCTTCGCGCGCAACCGGGTGGCACTTGTCAGCGAAGCCGCCCATGTGTTTCCGCCGATCGGCGCGCAAGGTCTCAACCTTGGTATCAGGGATATCGATGATCTGATTGGAATTACTTGCAAAAACAGGGACGACCCGGGCGCCGTCAAGGCCCTCGCAGCCTATGATTTCAAGCGCCGGCCCGACATCCTGGCGCGCAGCAATGCGGTCAACCTGCTCAACAAATCGCTGCTCTCGCAGATGCTGCCGGCACAGATGGCGCGCAGTGCTGGCCTTGGCGTGCTCGGCGGATTCGCGCCGCTCCGCGCCTTTTTCATGCGCGAGGGGCTGCGGCCCGGCAGTGGTTTTGCAGCGCTCGCCGGCGGCTTAAGGAAACAGATCCGGCGCTAGCACAGGGCGGGCTGGCCCGTAGCTTGGCGTGGCGTCAAGCGTTCGGCATTGAAATCATGCGGCGTCTGCGTCAAATAGGTCAGGTATCAGCCATAAGTCGGGCTCGATTTTTTGAAGCGTAACGCGTAAATTCAAGGTCTTAGGGAGTCTTTGCGCATTCCAAGGACGCGGCACTCTAGGACTTAGTGGTGAGTACCATGATGAAAACAGCCAAATTTTCGATCGGACAGGTGGTCCGCCACCGGCTGTTTCCGTTCCGCGGCATCATTTTCGATGTCGACCCGCAATTCGCCAACACCGACGAATGGTACGAGGCGATCCCGGCGGATGTGCGGCCGCGCAAGGACCAGCCCTTCTACCACTTGCTCGCCGAGAATTCGGAAACGGAATACATCGCCTACGTGTCTGAGCAGAACCTGCTCGAGGATCGGTCTGGCGAACCGGTGCGGCATCCGGAGATCGGCGAGATGTTCGACAAGAGGCCGGACGGACGCTACGAGCCGAGACGCCAGTCAAGACATTGAGCTGACGAAAAGCGCGGGGACCTGACGCGATTGCGGGCCTCGTGGGATCGGATCAAGAAATGGCCGGACGGAACAAAAAAGCGGGGCATGACCCCGCTTTTTGTTGGCTTGAGAAATTGTCTTGTTTGCCCCAGGAATCAGTTGGCGGTCTTTGCCTTGTCCTGTTCTTCCTTGAGCTTCTTGGCGAAGTCCTGGTTGTTCTTGGCAACGAAATCCTGAAGCTTCTTCTGCCGATCCTCGATGTCCGACTGCTGCAGCGGCGGCCCGTCGAAGGCGCCGCTGAAGCCGGTCAGAGCGACCTTGATCGGGTTCGGCTGGTTCTGGAAATTGACTGAGGTCAGCGTCAGGTTCGAACCCTTCTTGAAGGAACTGATGAGCTGATCGGTCAGCGGCACTTCCGCCACGCAGCGGTCGGGGAAGCAGATCACATAGTCGAGCTTCTGCGCCTTCGCGGTGTCGATCTGGAGGCCTATGCCGGGAGGAATCAGGCGACCGCTCGGAACCGTCACCTGGAACACCTTGCGGTTTACCTTGCCCTTCAATTCGATCAGGCTGACGCCGGTGACGAGCTGGCCGTTGCCGGCGGTGGTGATGTTCTGGACATTGCAGATGTCGACGTCTTCCTGCTTGGTGCAGGCTTTGAACCAGCCCTGCGGAATCTGCTGTTGCTGCTGCGCAAGAGCAGCGGGAAGCTGTGCGCCCAAAAAGCCGACCACTCCAGCGGCCATGACCGACAGGCGGTACGCGTTGCTGTTCAGGCTCGTCATATCGTGCACTTCCTCTCAAATGATCCCGGGACCGGCTTCTTCGCGCCGTGTGGTCCAGCTAACTGTTGCCGAAATGAGGCAACAGAATGACTTCGAACGGCGTGTTACACTGCAAGCGGTGCCGAATCCAGCCCGATACCCGCAATTCTTGAGCTCGCGATTAGCCGGGAGGCGGTCGGCTCATGTTAGGGTGCGCTCCGAATCATCAAGCCGACCCGGTAAGGAGACGGTCATGGGCCGCGTTCTTGTTTGGCTGATCGCCGCGATTATCACCCTTTCGCCCCAGCCGGCCTTGTCGGAGCCGAAACACGCGATCGCCATGCAGGGCGAGCCGGCGCTGCCGGCCGACTATGCGCATTTCAACTACGTCAATCCCGATGCGCCGAAGGGCGGCAGCATCACCTATTGCGTCGTTGGCAGCTTCGACAATCTCAACCCGTTCATCCTGAAGAGCCTGCGCACGACGGCACGCGGCATGATCGACAGGATTTTCGGCAATCTCGTCTTCGAGCCGTTGATGCAGCGCAACGACGATGAGGCCTTCAGTCTTTACGGCCTGCTTGCCGACACCGCCGACATGGATCCGGAGCGCAAGAGCATCGAATTCCACCTCGATCCGAGGGCCAAATGGTCTGATGGTCAACCGGTGACTGCGGAAGACGTGCTGTTCACCTACGACGTCTTTACCGAGAAAGGCCGGCCACCCTACAGCGCCCGCATGAGCATGGTCGCCAAACTGGAAAAGACCGGCGACCGCAGCGTGCGCTTTACATTCAACGACAAGGCTAATCGCGAGACTCCGTTGGTTATCGCGATGACGCCGATCGTGCCGAAGCACGCTTTCGACAAGGCGACCTTCGACAGGACCACGCTGAAACCGGTGATCGGCAGCGGCCCCTACACCGTGGCGCATGTGGCGCCTGGCCAGCGCATCGTGTTCAAGCGCAACCCGAATTATTGGGGCAAGGACATCCCCGCCAAGCGCGGTTTCGACAATTACGACCAGATCACCATCGAATATTTCCTCAACGCCAACGCCAAGCTGGAAGCTTTCAAGAAAGGCATCTGCGCCATCGCTGACGACAGCGATCCGGTCAAGCGCGAGCGCGATCTCGACTTCCCGGCCTTCCACAAGGGCGACGTGATCGCCGAAACGTTCGACACCGGCATCCCGCCAGTGGTGACGGGGTTCC
The DNA here is from genome assembly GCF_055811335.1 of Mesorhizobium sp. WSM4847. NCBI lineage: Bacteria > Pseudomonadati > Pseudomonadota > Alphaproteobacteria > Hyphomicrobiales > Phyllobacteriaceae > Mesorhizobium > Mesorhizobium sp. WSM4847. Next base: position 62,972 of record NZ_JBVVPY010000009.1, read on the forward strand.
TGTTCAACACGCGGCTGCAGAAGTTTTCCAATCCGCTGGTTCGACGCGCGCTCGGCATGCTCTACGACTTCGAATGGGCCAACAAGAACTTGTTTGGCGGCAAGTACATGCGCACCATGAGCTATTGGCAGAATTCCGAGTTGTCGGCACTCGGCCATCCGGCCGACGACAGGGAAAAGGCGCTCCTGGCGCCCTACCCGGGTCGTGTGCCAGCCGATGTCATGGACGGCACCTGGCGGCCACCTGTCACCGACGGCTCGGGCCAGGACCGCAAGGTGCTGAAAGCCGCCTTCGACAGATTCAAAGGCGCGGGCTATGCCTTGCAGGATGGAGTGATGCTCGATCCCGAGGAGAAACCCTTCGGCTTCGAGATCCTGACCGCCTCCCAGAACGAGGAGCGCCTTGCCGCCATCTACCAGCGCACGCTTGCGAAGATCGGCATCGATGTCACCATCCGCAGCCTTGACGGCGACCAGATCCAGTCACGTAAGCAACGTTTCAATTTCGAGGTGCTGATCGGCGCCAGCGGCTTCGAGAACTCGCTGTCGCCGGGCATCGAGCAGTTCGGGCGCTGGGGATCGGCTGCCGCCAATGCCGAAGGGTCGTTCAACCTTGCCGGCGTCGCCGATCCGGCGATTGATGCAGCACTTGAGGCGATTGTCGACGCCCGCAGCCGCGAAGATTATGTTGCCGCCGTCCGGGTCCTCGACAGGTTGTTGATCTCCGGCCACTACATGGTTCCGATGCAGCACAACACGCAGCAATGGCTCGCCTACTGGAGCTATCTGGAACATCCGCGAAAGACCCCCATATCCGGTTATCGACTGCCGACATGGTGGCGCAAGCCGAAGTGACCTCTTCGGAACAGGAGATCAAGATGAGCGACGCGAAGTCGATTACCGTCGATGTGGTCTCCGACGTCGTCTGCCCCTGGTGCTTCATCGGCCAGAAGCGGCTCGACAAGGCGATCGCCGCGGCAAACGAGGTCGAGGTGCATATTCGCTGGCGGCCGTTCCAGCTCGACCCAACCATCCCGCCCGAAGGCAAGGATCGCCGCGAATACATGATGGCCAAATTCGGCAGTGACGAACGCGTCAGCGAGATCCACGCCCGCATCGAGCCATTGGGCGAAGCCGAGGGCATGAATTTCGCCTTCGCCGCCATAAAGGTTGCGCCCAACACGCTGGACGCGCACCGCCTCATCCGTTGGGCTGGTGCCGCCGGCGAGGTCATGCAGAACCGGCTGGTTCGACGTCTGTTCCAGTTGAATTTCGAGGAAGGCGCCAATCTCGGCGACCATGTCGTGCTGATCAACGCCGCCCGCGAGGCCGGTATGGATGCGTCCGTCGTCGAGACGCTTTTGCCGACGGACGCAGATGTCGAGGCGGTGCGCACCGAAATCGCCACCGCATCGAGCATGGGCATCACGGGCGTGCCGTGCTTTCTGCTTGAGGGCAAGTATGCGGTGATGGGCGCGCAAGACGTTGACACGCTCACCGACGCCATTCGCCAGGTTGCGGCGGCGAAGGCGCGGGGCGAGTTGAAGAAAGCGAACTGATAGACGTCCTTCCATAGGCGCGTTTGGCGACATCGCCACAGCAGCCAACGCCCTCCGGGCCAACGCCCTCCGGTCACTTTCCGGCTGCCGCCAGGTCGATATGGCAACAAAGATGACGGCGCGCTTTGCGTCGATTCGTCTTCCGCAGCATAAAAATCGGCCGATCGATCACGCTCTTCCCATAACAAAACTGTGCAAAAGCTTTCCCTTGGGGAAGATGCTGACGCTTGCACACGTGAATCAGCAACTCATTGATATTAGACGGATAATCTGCGTCGAGGGCGACCTCGCAAGGCGTTGCCGCTGTTGCTTAATGGCAACGGCCAGGGGTTCAATCCTCGACAGCCCGAGAAAAGATAATGGAAAATGATCAATTGGTGTTACTGTCTGTAACAAAACTAAAAGAGGGTTGGGCGGGATTGTGATTCGGGTCGGTAGACCAGGGCGACATTCAATATCGGAAAAATGGCTCCGCGGTGCCGCAAGGTCGCCGCTCCTGACACCGGTTTCCTCGATGCGCAGCTTCTGGGGACTGATGCGGGCCTACTGGTTCTCGGACCGCTGGGTGGAGGCCTGGACGCTGACGCTGGTCATCGCCCTGTTTACCGCGCTCTCCAGCAAGGCTGGCGTCTGGTTCGCCGAAGCATCCGGGGAACTGGTCAACTCGATCGCCTTCTACCACGACGCCGCGAACACCACGCCGCTCGCATCGCTGCTCACCAATGCCGGCGTGCTCATCCTTCTGGTCGTGCTCAAAGACGCGGGCTTTACCGGCATCCGCACTTTTGTTTCCGCGACGCTGCATCGCAAATGGCGCGCTTGGCTGGACAGCCGCTTCAACGCAGCGCTTCTCGACACCAATCACACGCATTTCCATGCTCAGCACGGTTCCTCCGGCGCTGCTGCCCCCGACAACATCGACCAGCGTGTCCAGGAATCGATCAAGGACATGACCGGCGGAGCCATCGGCCTCGCCATCGGGGTGATGGCTGTCGCCACATCGCTTTATTTCGTCGGCCGGAAACTGCTTGAAACCTCGGCAGAGGTGAAAGGGCTGGAGTTCCTCGGCAGCTATGGCAGCGCGGTCCTGGCTTTCCTGGCGGTCGCCATTTACGTGCCGCTGAACACCTGGATCGCGGTGAAGCTCGGCAGGTTGCTGGAACGGATCAACATCCGGATGCAGCAATCCGAAGGCAGTTATCGCGGCGAGCTGACCACGTTCCTGCGCCGCAGTTTCCATGTCGCCGCCTCCCAGGGCGAGAATGTGCAAAAGACGATGCACGAACGGCTTTATGTCGACATCGACCGCACCTGGGCAAGGCTGAACATCGTCAACACCAGCTATCGTTCTTTCGAGCTGGTCTACACTTTCATCGGCGCCCGCATTGTCGCCTACGCGCCGGGCCTGGTGCCCTATATCCACAACCGTTTCGACCTCAAGGGCTACATAACGGGCTCCGAGATGGTCAACTCACTCATCAATCAATGTTCGTGGTTCATCCATGTCATGCCTTCCATTGCGGCGCTGCGCGCCAACAGCCTACGCGTGACCGAACTCGCCAACGCGATCGAAAACGTCCAACACCCGCAGGAATTCTATAGTCTCACCGGCTGTTCCGATTTCCGCTACGACCGTCAGAACCCGGTTTTCGGCCTGACCATCCAGAAACTCGAGCTGACCCATCAGGGCGAGGACGCCACGCCCTTCCTGAGTGCCGCGAATTTGCGCTTCCGGCGTGGCGAGTGGACGTTCCTGAAGGGCGAATCCGGCTGCGGCAAGACATCGCTGATCAAGGCGATCAACGGCCTGTGGCCCTATGGCCGCGGCTCCATCGTCTTTCCGGAAGGGGTCGAAAGTTTCTATGCCGCCCAGGAGGTCAAGCTGCAGCAGGTCTCGCTGAAGCAACTGGTCTGCCTGCCCGGTTCAGAGCGCGATCACACCGACACGCAGGTTGCATCGGCCCTGCATAAAGCCGGCCTTGGCGATTTCATCGAACACATGGGCGATGAGAGCCGCGACGGAATGAGCTGGGACCAGGTGCTTTCGGGCGGCCAGAAACAGAAGCTGGTTGTCGCTCGTATCGTGCTGCAGCAGCCGGGGCTGCTGTTCCTCGATGAAGCGACCGGAGCGCTCGATCCGGAAGGGAAGATCGCTTTCCATCAAGCGATCAAGGACAATTGTCCAGATGCCACGGTGATCTCGATCATGCACGAGGCCGTGCCGCCAAGGTCGCTTTCAGGCACCGAATTCTACCACAGCATCGTTGCCATCGCGGACGGCGTCGCGACCAAAAAGCCGCTGGCGCCGAGCCTGCCGGTCGAGCTCACCACCATCCTCGCGCACCCCAGGCCAGTCGAGGAAACAAGGCCGGTCGAGGAAAGATGGCTGCGCTTCCCTCGCCGCATCAGGCAGAAATAGCGGCGAACAGAATATCGTTGCACAGTGTCGCATCGGATTGGTGATCTGTGGTCGGGTGGTGCGGCGCCATTGCTTGCGAGCATCGAGTGCTCCGTTGGCGAGGGTGTGGGAAAAACGTCAGGCGCGCTCGCCGTCCCTCACCCGGTAGGTCGGCTTGTACATGGTGACGAGTTCTTCCGCCGCAGTCGGGTGCACGGCCATCGTGCGATCGAAGTCATCCTTGGTCAGCCCGGCCTTCAGCGGAATGCCGAGAAGCTGCGCCATCTCGCCGGCATCAGGCCCGAGGATATGGGCGCCGAGCACCTTTTTCGAGGCGCCGTCGACCACCAGCTTCATCAGCATCTTTTCGTCGCGGCCCGACAGCGTGTTGCGCATCGGCCGGAAGCTGGCGCGGTAGACCTCAACGTCGGAAAAACGCTTTATGGCCTCGTCTTCCGACAGGCCGACCGTGCCGATCTCGGGCTGCGAGAACACCGCTGTGGCGATCGTTTCATGGTCGGGCGAGGTCGGGTTGCCCTTGAAGGCGGTCTCGACGAAACACATCGCCTCATGGATCGCCACCGGCGTCAGTTGCACGCGGTTGGTGACGTCGCCGATCGCCCAGATGTTGTCGATGCTGGTGCGCGAATATTGGTCCACATGGATAGCGCCGGTCCTGGTCATCTCGATGCCGACGCCCTCAATCCCCATGTTTTCGGTATTGGGCAGACGGCCGATGGCGAGCATGACCTGATCGACCGTCAGCACCTTGCCACCGGTGACGACAGCGTCGAGGCGCCCGTCGGGACGCTTCCTGACCCATTCGGACACGGCATGGCAGAGGATTTTTATCCCCTTCTTTTCCATCGTCTCGTGCAGCATGCGCCTGAGATCCATGTCGAAGCGAGAGAGGATCTCCTTGCCGCGATAGACCAGCGTTGTGTCGACGCCGAGGCCGTGAAAGATGTTGGCGAATTCGACGGCAATATAGCCGCCGCCCTCGATCATGATCGCGTCAGGCAATTCCTTGAGATCGAAGGCCTCGTTGGAAAAGATACAATGCTCATGGCCGGGCAGAGCCGGGTGCGGTGCCGGGCGGCCGCCGGTGGCGATGAGAATCTGATCGGCGGTGACGGTGCGGTCCTCGCCGAGAAGATGCACCGCATGCGGATCGACCAGCATGGCGCGTGACTGAAACGTCTCGCCGCCGGCGCCTTGGACATTTTTCCTGTAGATAGCTTCCAGCCGGCTGATCTCGCGATCCTTGTTGGCAACCAGTGTCTGCCAGTCGAAGCTCGCCTGCGGCACGGTCCAGCCATAACCGGCGGCGTCGGCAAAGTGCTCGGGAAATTGCGAGGCATAGACATAGAGCTTTTTCGGCACGCAGCCGCGGATGACGCAGGTGCCGCCATAGCGGTATTCCTCGGCGATGCCGACGCGCTTGCCGAGTGCCGCCGCCACGCGCGCCGCCCTCACCCCGCCGGAGCCGCCGCCGATGACGAAAAGATCGTAGTCATAGACGGCCATGGCGCGGCTCCTTGCCCTTCAAAATGTCTGAGACAGGTAGGCTGCAAACCGCCAAAAGAAAAGCCCGGACGCCGCGCATCCTGTCGGACGCGCAACGGAGGCGGGCTTTCCGGTCCAGCAGCGATGACGCCGCCGGAAACAGGCTCAGTTCTTCGGTGCTTCCGGCTGCGTGCCATCAGCAGGAGCCGCGGCATTTGACGGTGCTGTGGCCTTTGCCGCCGCGGCCAGCGTTTCGCCGACCTGCTGGGCGAGATCGCGAGCGAGGCCGTTCTGCCATATCTCGGCGGCCTTGAGCAGCTCACGCGTCACGGCCTGGCCGCTGTCGAGCAGTTTCTTGCCGGTATCGGAATTGTAGAAAGCGGCGATTTCGGTAAGCTCTTTTTCGGAAAATACCTTGGCATAGGCCAGGGCCGCTTCCTTCTCGAGATCGGCGCGGCGCGAGGCCAGCGCCAGAGCCTTTTCGCTAACCGTTCTGCCGATCAGCTCCTGCATGTCCGGGTTCTTTTGGATAAGCTGCTGCTGAAGCGCGGCGGCGGCCTGCGGCAGGATGTTGTCGAACGGGTCCGTCGCGTCGATCGCCGCGACTGCGGCGCGGGCTGCCTTAAGATGCCCTTCGCTGACGTCCTGCGAGAACGCCGGCGATGAAAACGCAAAGACGGCTGAAGCTGCCAGAATTGCAGAAAAACGGCGAACCCGGTTATGCAACATCATGATCGATAGAACTCCCTGGTTTTCGGGCGGCATGGACGGTTTGGACGCCGTCGCCGGCTATGATTGCCGCTGATGCCAGCCCGATGAAAAGACCATGCTCGACCACGCCCGGAATGGCATGGAGAGCATTCGAAAGCGCTCTTGTATCCGGAATGCGGCCAAAAGATGCATCGAGGATAAAATGGCCGCCGTCTGTAACAAAAGGCTGGCTTCCCGTCATCCTCAATGTGACGGGGCCGGAAAGGCCGAGCCTTCCGGCTGCCGCGGCGACGGCGATTTCCGTGGCACGCAGGCCGAACGGGTTGACCTCGATCGGCAGTGGAAAACGGCCGAGCGTCTCGACCATCTTCGAACGGTCGGCGATGACGATCATGCGGGCGGAAGCCGCCGCCACGATCTTTTCGCGAAGCAGCGCACCGCCGCCGCCCTTGATCAATGTCAGCTCCGGATCGATCTCGTCGGCGCCGTCGATGGTAAGGTCGAGCTCGGGCGTTTCTTCCAGCGTCGACAGTGGCACGCCAAGCTCGCCGCAGAGGATAGCGGTGCGCTCCGAGGTCGGCACGCCGATAATGGTAAGGCCGGTGGCGACCTTTTCGGCGAGCAGCCGCACGAACTCGTCGGCCGTCGAGCCGGTGCCGATGCCAAGCCGCATGCCATCGCTGACATGGGCAAGTGCCGCCCGCGCGGCCTCGACCTTCAGTTGCCTCGCATCCATGCTTTGCCCCGGATTTCGCTTGTTTCGGCGCTCCTAGCATCTTTGCCCGTCCGGTCAAAGACTTTGCCCTGTGGATTGACGCCCTGTGGATGAGTTGGCACGGCTTGCCTGGATGGGCTGCAGCGGCTATCGCCTGCCGGCAGCGCAATCGTCACAGGACATGCCATGACCCGACCGATCATCGTGTTCGACCTCGACGGGACGCTGGTCGACACAGCGCCGGACCTGCTCGACAGCCTCAACCACAGCCTTGCCGCCAGCGAACTCGCAGCCGTCGACGAGGCCGGCTTCAAGCGCTTCGTCGGCCATGGCGGCCGGGTGATGATCGAGCGCGCGCACGCCGCGCAGCAGAGATCGCTGGTGGTAGAGGAACACGACCGATTGCTAAAGCTGTTCCTCGATCACTACACCGACAACATCCCGGGCAAATCGCTCCCCTACCCCGGCGTCGTCGAGACGATCGCGCGATTCGAGGCGGCTGGCTATCTCCTGGCCGTCTGCACGAACAAATACGAAGCCAACTCGGTGGCGCTGATCGAGGCGCTCGGCCTGGCGAAGCATTTCGCGGCGATTTGCGGTCAGGACACGTTTGCGTTCCGCAAGCCCGACCCGCGCCATCTGACCGAAACCATCGTGCTCGCCGGCGGCGATCCGCACCGCGCGCTGATGGTCGGTGATTCGCAGACCGACATCGATACGGCGAAGGCGGCCGGCATTCCCGTGGTGGCGGTGGATTTCGGCTACACCGACCGCCATGTGCGCGAATTCGAACCGTCGGCGGTGATCTCGCATTTCGATGCGCTGACGCTTGGTCTGGCCGAACGCCTGATTGCCGCTGCCGGGCACTGAGCGCGACGGCGACCGGACCGTTCCCGGCGTGGTTGCATTCGGTCTTCGTCGGAACGCCAGCACATCGCCTTGACTTCCCCGGCCGGCCTCCCTTATATCGCGGCGCGCTTGGCCTTCGGGCAACGAGCGGGCGATTAGCTCAGCGGGAGAGCACACCCTTCACACGGGTGGGGTCGCAGGTTCAATCCCTGCATCGCCCACCAATACCCGCTTCCGGTACAAAGCTACCATCCGCTTCGGAGCCGCCTACGCTTCGAACTTCCGCCTCATCGCCAGGTTTGCCATGACTTGGTCATACGACTCGCCAGGCAGCCGGGGACACATCACAAGGCGCTCGTTACCCTTGGAATCGCTCAAGCTGCACATTGAACGCGGCCGGGAGAAAGTTGACGGACGATAAAATCGTCCTAGGTGAACTGCTATCTCAGTGGCCCGAGAACTGACGAGGGGAAATCGCCGTCGACCTGCTGCTCCGACCAGGTGAAACTGCGCAATTGCAAATGCGTCCGGCTTCCGCGAACATTGCTGGACCCCATCAAGGGCCCGTAGCGGCCGACCCGAAACTGAGCGCTGGCTTCCCGGCCCGCTGTCCTGGCGGCCTCGCCTTGGATCCAGCCAGCGTCCTTAAAGTCAAAAGGGAGGAATATCAGATGAAACTGACAAAACACCTTGCCGGTGTGGTGATCGCGTCGACCTGTCTGTGTGCGCCCGCGCTGGCGCAGACCAAGTTGACCATGTGGTATCACGGCGCCGGCAATGAGGTGGAGTCGCGAATCCTCAACCAGATTATTTCCGATTTCAACACCAGCCAGTCCGACTGGACGGTGACCATCGAGAGCTTCCCCGAGAAGAGCTACAATGATTCCGTCGCGGCGGCGGCCCTGGCGGGCAACCTGCCCGACATTCTGGATGTGGACGGGCCCGTCATGTCCAATTGGGCCTGGGCCGGCTATCTGCAGCCGCTGCCGATCGACGAGAGCGAGTTCGCCGACTTCCTGCCCGGCGCCAAAGGCGTGTGGGATGGCAAGCTCTATTCGGTCGGTCTGTGGGAGGCGGCGGTGGCGCTTTTTGCACGCCAATCGACGCTGGATGAATTGGGCTTGCGCACCCCGACCCTCGACAAGCCTTGGTCGCGCGAGGAATTCATGGCCGCGCTCGACGCTGCCAAGGCCTCCGGCAAGTATGAATTCGCCCTTGATCTCGGCATGAACGACCAGGCCGAGTGGTATTCCTACGCCTTCTCGCCGTTCCTCCAGAGCTTCGGCGGCGACATTGTCGACCGTTCGACCTACAAGACCGCGGAAGGCGCGCTGAACGGCGAGGCTGCGCAGGCGTTCGGCAAGTGGTGGCAAGCGCTGTTTACCGGAGGCTATGCGCCTGGCACCAGCGAGGACCCGGCCGATCAGCAGACCGGTTTCATCGGCGGCAAGTTCGCCTTCCAGTGGAACGGCAACTGGCGCGCGGTGGCAACGATGGAAGCCGTGGATGACGTTGTCTTCCTTCCAGCCCCCGATTTCGGCGCCGGCAACAAGATCGGCGCGGGATCCTGGCAATTCGGCGTGTCAGCCAAGTCAAAACATCCGGAAGGCGCTGCCGAGTTCATCAAGTTCGCCGCGCAGGACAAGTACCTGGCCGCCTTCTCCGACGGCATCGGCCTGATCCCGCCGACGCCCTCGGCGGCGCAGATGACGGAGAACTACAAGGATGGCGGCCCGCTCGCGGTGTTCTTCGACCTCTCCAAAGCACAAGCCCTGGTGCGCCCGGTCACCCCGGGCTACGTGGTCCAGGCCAAGGTCTTCACCAAGGCACTGGCCGATATCGCCAATGGCGCCGACGTGGCCGACACGCTTGACGCGGCGGTCGACGAGATCGACGCCGACATCGAAAGCAATGGTGGCTACGGTCACCGCTAGTTCTGTCGCGCCGGGGTCCTCGCCAGCCGCGGACTCCACCCTCTGTGGCTTGCTGGGCGGATACCGCAAATGGCGTCGAAACTAACCCTGTCGAACCGGGCGGGCTGGACATTCGCCCTGCCGGGCTTCGCACTCATCTTTACATTCATCGTCCTGCCGTTTTTCTTCGCGATCGGTCTGTCATTGACAAATCAGCGGCTGCTGTCGCCGAATCCCACCCAGTTCGTCGGGTTGGAAAACTATCAGCAGCTCCTGGGCCTTGCGGTGGTGACCCTCGAGCCAGAGCGCAACGATGCTGGCGAAACGATCCGAAACGAGGCCGGCGAAATCCAGTATCCGCGCCTGCGCGAGATCACCCGTAGCGACGACTATCCTCAGTATCGCGGCATGCGCGAGTGGTTTCGCTGGCAGTCCGGCGAAAACGTCATGATCGTCATCGCCAGCGACGTTGTGTTCATGAAGGCGCTGGTAAACACCTTCCTGTTCGTCCTGGTCGTGGCGCCGGTACAGGGCAGCCTCGCGCTGATGCTTGCTTTGCTGATCAACCACAAGGTCAGGGGCATCAACCTGTTCCGGACGATCTACTTCATGCCGGTGGTGGTCTCCATCGTCGTGGTCTCGCTCCTCTGGCGGTTCATCTATGACGGCCAGAACGGGCTGTTGAACAGCATCCTCCAGGCCCTCACCTTCGGCCTCTTCCAGCCCGTCGATTGGCTGGGCAATCCCTCAACGGCGCTGCCCGCAGTCATGGCCATGTCGATCTGGCAGGCCGTCGGCTTCCATATGGTCATCTGGCTGGCGGGGTTGCAGACGATCAGCCCCACGCTCTACGAGGCCGCCGCCATCGAGGGGGCTTCGAGATGGCAGACCTTCCGCTATGTCACCTGGCCGGGCCTGCGCAACACCGCCGTGCTTGTGCTTGTCGTGATCACCATGCAGGGCTTCGCGCTTTTCGCCCAGATCGACGTGATGACCAATGGCGGTCCGCTCGACAGCACCCAGACCTTCGTCTTCCAGGCGGTCGAGCGCGGCTACGGCAAGCAGGACATCTCCGGCGGCTCGACCATCTCGGTCATCCTGTTCGCGATCGTGCTGGCGATCTCACTCATCCAGCGCTGGCTGACACGGGAGCGTTAGGATGGCCTTCGATCCCGACAATTACGGCCTCAGGCTGTTCGTCCGCTATCTGGTGCTGTGCCTGATCGCGCTGATCTTCATCTTTCCGCTCGTGTTCATGATCAACTCGAGCTTCAAGCCGGACAGTCAACTCCTCGCAGACACCTCCAGCCTGCGTGCCTTCCTGCCCGTCGGGGACATCAGCCTCGACAACTATTTCGGAGCGTTCCGGCGGGCGCCTGTCGGCCTGTTCGTCCTGAACTCGGTTCTGGTCACCGGGGTGACCGTCCTTCTCTCGCTGCTGATCTGTTCGCTGGCCGCATTCTCCTTTGCTTTCCTGCGGTGGAAGGGGCGCGATGTCCTGCTCTCGATCGTCATCGCGACGCTGATCATCCCTTTCGAGACCATCGCTATCCCGCTCCTGCTCCTGGTCTCGAAACTGCCCTGGATCGGGCTTGATGGGCTGCATTGGGGCTGGCTCAATAGTTACCGGGTGCAGATCATCCCGTGGATCGCCGACGGACTGACGATCTTCCTGTTCGTGCAGTATTTCAAAGGGCTGCCGGGCGAACTGATCGAGGCAAGCCGGGTGGAGGGCGCGAATTGGTGGCAGGTCTACTATCGCGTCGTCATGCCGCTTTCAGGGCCGGTACTGGCGACTGCCGCCATCCTGAAATTCCTCGTCATGTACAACCAATATCTGTGGCCGCTCATCGTCGTGCAGCAGGAAGGCTATCGCCCGGTCATGGTCGGCCTCGGCTACTTCTTTCAACTCAACGTCGCCTGGGGCGAAGTCATGGCTTATCTCACCCTTATCACCGTTCCGGTGCTGGTCTTCTACCTGTTGCTGCAGCGCGCCTTCATCGCGTCGATCGCCTCGACCGGCGTGAAGGGCTGACTGAATGGCTCTCGCGCTCAAACGCCAGTGGATCTGGGACGGCCGGTCAGCCCCATTCCTCAAGGCCGACCAATCGATCGGAGACCCCGAATTGCGGCACATGAATCAGGAAACGGGAGCCATCGCTCATGGCTGAGGTCTCGCTCAAGGGCGTCAAGAAATCCTTCGGTCGCGTCGAAATCATCAAAGGCGTCGATATCCACATCAACGATGGCGAGTTCATCGTCTTTGTTGGACCGTCGGGCTGCGGGAAGTCCACCTTGCTGCGCATGATCGCCGGACTCGAGGACATAACCGAAGGCACCCTCGAGATCGGGGGCCGGGTGGTCAACCAGTTCCAGCCCAAGCAACGCGGTGTTGCGATGGTGTTCCAGAGCTATGCCATCTTTCCGCACATGACCGTGCGCGAGAACATCGCGTTCGGTCTTACGATCGCGGGCGCTTCCAGGCAGGAAAAGCAGCAGAAGGTGGCCGAGGCCGCACGCATCCTGCAAATGGAACATTTGCTCGACCGCCGGCCAAGTCAGCTTTCGGGCGGCCAGCGCCAGCGCGTCGCCATCGGGCGCGCAATCACGCGGAAACCGGCTGTATTCCTGTTTGACGAGCCGCTCTCCAACCTCGACGCCGCGCTGCGCATGGACATGCGCATGGAAATCGGCCGGCTGCGCAGGCAACTGGGCACAACGATGATCTACGTCACCCATGACCAGGTCGAGGCGATGACGCTGGCTGACAGGATCGTCGTGCTGAAGGACGGTCAAGTCATGCAGATCGGAGCGCCGATGGAGCTCTATCACGAACCGGCCAACAGGTTCGTAGCCGGCTTTCTGGGAGCCCCGTCGATGAATTTCCTGAACGTCGACGTCCTCGCCCTCGATGGCGAGGCGGCAATGGTTGGCAACCAATCCCTGGAGCCGATCAGGGTAGCGACCAGAAGGCGCGCCTTCCGGAAAGACGGCAAGGCCATCCTGGGTGTCCGTCCGCAGTACCTGCGGCCGGTGCAATCTGGAAAAGCCTTGCTGCATGGCATCGTGGCACATGCCGAGCGATTGGGCAGCGAGACGGTCGTCGACCTGACCCTTCGCGATAACAGCGAACTCATTGCGGCCTTCAATGAAGACAAGGTCTTTGAACCGGGTGACGCTCTGGAACTCACGTTCGACACGGCCTTGGCCCACCTCTTCCCCGACGAAGGTGAGTTGCAGACGCATTAGCATGAGCAACGACAACAAGATGCGTCTGCCAATTTCGCGGGTGTCCGTTCCGGAACCCGAAACAAACCTGCCCGGAACAAACCTGCATGGCCGCGAGTTTCTACTTTTGCGAGAAGTGAGGGAAAGCCATGTTCAGACTTGTTTTGGCGACAGGCGTCGTAGTTCTCTTTTTCGGTGAACCGGCCCTTGCCGCAGACGGAAGTCCGTTGCCGCCGCAGAATGCCAGGAAACTGTCGGAAATAATCGCCAAGGTCGAGCAGCGCGACGACTTTCGCTATGTCGACGAGGTCGCCTGGGACAGCGGTGCCTACACCGTTACTTATTACACGACCGACAAGGCGAAGGTCGAAATCACCTACGATCCGGTAACAGCCGAGCCCAAATAGATCGCCACTCCAGGCAATAGGTGCCCAGGTCGGCGACACTGATGGCGGCGCGGCCGGGTTCCGGCGCCCGCTCTCCCCCGCGTTAGCGTCCTCAGATCGCCGGCGAGCGCACTGCTTGCGTGCTGTCGAGCGCCTGCTGCAGCCGCGTGTCGCGGTCGTAGACGTCGCTGAAATATTCGACTTTGCCGGACATATCAGGCCAGGCGGTGAAATAGGCGACATAGACCGGGATCCTGCGCGCTACCTTCTCCGTCGCATGTCCGTGCTTCAGCTTCTCCGCGATGTCATCGACCGAGGTGCCGAGCACGGCCGCCGCCATGCCGCGCGGATCCTGCAGGCGAACGCAGCCATGGCTGAGCGCGCGCATGTCACGCTCGAAAAACGTCTTTTGCGGCGTGTCGTGCATGTAGATGGCGTGCTTGTTGGGGAACAGGATCTTCAGTTCGCCCAGCGCATTGGCCTCGCTCGGCAGCTGGCGCACGCCATAAGGTATCTTCGCGCCATAGGCGCCCCAATTGACCGAGGAGGAGGGAATGCGTTTGCCTCGCGAGTTGACCACTTCGTAGCCGGCGCGGTCGAGATAGCCGGGATCCCTGCGCAGCCGGGGCAGCATCTCGTTGACGAGGATCGACTGCGGCACGCCCCAATAGGGGTGGAAGTCGACCTGCTCGAGCTGATCGTAGAAGAAGGAAGTCTGGTTGGTGGTCTTGCCGATGACGACGCGGGTCTTCAGCTTCTCCTCGCCATTCTCGATGTAGCTCGCCGTAAAGGCCGGCTGGTTGATGAAGACACGCGGGCTGCCGAGATCGGATGGCAGCCAGCGCAACTCTTCCAGCGCGACATGCACCTTTTGAATCTTGTCGGCCTTGGACGTCCCGACCAGCGCCGCGACGGTGCGCGGACCGATGACGCCGTCGCCCTTCATGCCAGCCTTTTTCTGCACCGCCTTGATGACCGGCACCAGTTCCGGGGCATAGACCTCGCTGGTGGCGAGCCTGGCCAATATCTCGCCATAGGCGCCGCCCGTCTCGTCGTCGAGATTGCGCGCTATCTTCGTCAGAAGCTTCGGTAGTTCGGGGCTGGTCTCCCCCGGCTTCAGCAACAGCTTGGGATCGACGACGATCTCGTCGTCGGCGCTGGCCTGGAGTGATTCCAGTTCGACGCGCAGCGCCTGATATTCGGCGTTCTGCGGATGCCGCGATTCGAGATAGGTGCGCACTTGCTGGGTGCGTGTCAGCGTTTTCAGCACGCCTTCCATGTCGAGCGGCTTGACCGGGAAATCATAGTAGCCGGTGATGCGATTGGGATCGACGCGGCCGCTTTGCGCGTCGTGGACATAGCGCAAGACGCGCGCTGACAGCGCCATCTCGAAGCGGACAAGTTCCTTCAACCGCGCATCGGCGCTGCCGGTCGATGCGCCGGCGGCAGGCACTTCAACCGTATAGTCGGCCGGCGTGAGGCCATAGCTCGTCGCCTCGCCAAGCACCCGCACCGCATCTTGCGCGCGGCTGTTGGCATTGGCTCCCGTCACCCAGATGAAATCCGGATTGGCCGCGTAATAGGCGACGAGCGCCTTGGCGATGTCTTTCTCGGCGTAGAGCTCGTAATCGTTCAGTCCGGCAATCGCTTCGCGGAAGGCCGCGCCGGTGGCGGAAGAAGGCTGGAATGCGGCGTCTTGTGGCATTGCCGGCTCCGGCGCTGCCGTCAGCGTCGAGAAGTCGACGCGCACGAGCGGATCGCTCTTGTAGGTGTAATAGGACGGGCCGCGGATCCGAGAGGCAGCAGGCGCTGCTGCATATGGCTTGTATTTCGGCCTCTGCCTTGATGGCGGCAGGGGGAAATCAGCTCGCGGCGAATGCCTGACACCACCGCCGAAGAGCCTCTCGAAAAACCCTTGCGCGTCTGCCTGCGGCACGCCGAAGGCCAGCATTGCCGCGACCGCCGCAAGCGGCATCACGGTTGCTTTGTTTCCGAGGAATTTCATGGGATCACCCGCTCCGGCTGCAACCGGCTCCGTTCCGCATCGCTTGACGGTCTCGCCCACCGCATCATGGATGTAGGGCGCGACTACACCGATTCATACTGATTTCGTTAAGCTTTCATAAATTTCAGGAGGTCTGTTGCAGAACAGTTTCACAACGGTGGCAACCGAAGCGAATTGGGTCCGCTCCGGTTCCAGCAAATAGCGCTCAGGTCGGGCGATGGCGCCGCGGCGATGGGAGCCAGCTCAACCAGCCTCTAAGCAGCATTCGGCTGCAAGGAAGCGCTCTTCCTCGAAGCGGTCGATCTCTACACGCAGGTCGAAGCCGTCGCTGTTTAATGCAGCGATACCGGCTCCCGGTGTTCGGCAACGAAGCCGACCGCACGCTCGACCACGCCCTTGTCGGCGAGGATGCGGCGGTGGCCGAGCCCGTCGGCCCAGTAAAGCCGCACATGGTCGCCGGCGCCGGCATAGAGCCTTGCATGGTCGGCGGACACTTCGCGGTCGTTCGGCGCATGGATGACCAGCGTTGGCACCGGCGTGCCGGCAAGCTGGCGGTCGCCGGTGAATTCGTGCAGCGGCCGGCCGGCGATGCGTTCGACCCGGTCGGCCATGGCGGCCTGGGAGCGTGGGCCGACACTGAGCATGCGGCTGAAATCGTTGAAGATCGCCGGCAGCGAGCTCGGTGCCGCGATCAGCACCAGCCGCTCGGCCGCCAGCGGCGGAACGTCCTTGACCGAACCGACGACGGCATTGGCGGCCACGGCACCGCCGAAGGAATGGCCGACGACCGCCACGAACGGGCCGAACCATTCGCCAGCGAGTCGGGCGGCCTCTACAGCGCTGACCAATGTGAGCCGGCGGCCCTGCGACTGGCCGTGGCCCGGCAGGTCGAGCGAGACAACCTTGTAGCCGGCGTCTCGATAGGCTTCGATCAGCGTGCGCATATATTCGGTGCGCGAACGCCAGCCATGGATGACGAGCACCGTGCCGGCGGCCCGCCTGCCCGGCTCTGGCCTGAATTCATGCACCATGACGCAGCCGTTTTTGGTCTTCAGCCGATGATGGCGCGCCTCGGCCATGAAGCCGGCGGCGCGGTCGACGGCGCGCCGCTCGCCGTCGCTGAGGATTTTGGCGTTCGGCGTGCGGCAGAACAGTTCGAATGCCGCGCGACCGGTCAGGCGGGGAGCCACATGTTCGGCGGCGGCAAACACGCCCCGGATGACCTTCAATCCAAATGATGCCATAGTGGCAATCCATCCATTCGTTCAAGCATGAACATAATAGTTCAAACATGAACATTAAACAAGAGCTGCCCTGGGACAACCCGCGTTTTCGCAACTGGGTCGCGGTGGCGCGCGCCTGCCATGCGCTGGAACGCACGCTGGCAGTGAAGCTAGCGCCGCTGGACCTGAAGCCGGCGCAGCTCGACGTGCTGATGAACCTTTACCGCCATCCCGGCATGTCGCAGCACGATCTCGCCCGCCGGCTGCTGGTCGGCCGCTCCAACATCACCATGCTGCTGCCGCAACTCGAGACACGCGGCCTGCTGCGCCGCGAAGGCGATCAGAAGGACAAGCGCGTGCTGCGCCTGACCCTGACCGAAGCCGGCACGGAACTGCTGATGCAGGCGCTGAAGGTCCATATGGCGCTGATCGAGAAAGCGATGAGCCAGTCGACGCCGGAGCAATGCGACATGATCGGCGAGCAGATGCGCAAGATTGCCGACGTGCTCAAGGAAGCGTGACCCGCTCACCACATCGACTTTTTCGCGCGCTCCGGCCATTCCCTGTCGTAAACCTCGCCGTCGATGCCTTTCCGGCTGGTGATTTCCAGGATCTTTCCGGGTGTCGGCAGCGACTTCGGGTCGACATGCCTCGCCGGGTTCCACAGTTCCGACCGATGGACGGCGCGAGCGCACTGGAAATAGACCGAATTGACATCGATGACCGTGACCGAACGCGCCGGTCGGCCGTCGACGCTGAACGAGGCACACAGCGCGGCATCCGTGGTGATGTGGGCGCGGCCGTTGACGCGCAGCGTGGTGCCGCAGCCTGGGACCAGGAACAACAGGCCGACGCGCGGATCGCGAATGATGTTTTTTAGCGAATCGGCACGGTTGTTGCCGCGCCGGTCCGGCATCATCAGGGTTTTCGGATCATGGATGCGGACGAAGCCGGCGAGATCGCCGCGCGGCGAGCAATCCAGCCCTTCCGGCCCGCTGGTCGCGAGCGCGGCAAAAGGCGAGGCCTCGATGAAGGCGGCGTATTCGGGAATGACATGGTCGAGTTCCTTGACCAGCGATGTCTCGCCGGGCAGCCCATAGAGCGCTTCGAGCTGTTCGACCGTGGTGATGACGGACATTTTTTCGCCTCCGAGCATCCGCAGCCGCTACTCCAAATCGGTGACGCTTTGACGACGGGCCGGAGCTACCGATCGCGGCTTAGCCCCTTCTCTTCCAGCTCGGCGAGATAGGCGGCCCAGCGTGCGTCCTTCTCATGACCCAGCGTATGCAGGTAGTTCCAGGTGAAGATGCCGGTATCGTGGAAATCGTCGAAGGTGATGCGGACGGCATAGTTGCCGACCGGTTCGATCTTCAGGATCGCAACCTTGCGCTTGCCGGGAACGGTCACGCGCTGTTCGGGCGAATGGCCCTGCACTTCGGCCGATGGCGAGGCCACCCGCAGCAGCTCCGCCGGCAGCTCGAACGGCTGATGGCCAGGGAACGTCACGGTTAGCAGCCTGCGGTCCTTCGAGACCCTGAGTTCCTTCGGCGCCGTCATGGTGATAAGTTCCGCATCATCTGTCCTTTCCCTACGCCGCTTCGCGCAGCGGGAAAAGGCCGCTTCGAAACTTCCGACACGATCTGTCGGCGCGATGTTGCCCAGGATCGAAACTTCTTGTCTTGAATGGCAGGTTGGATCGTATCACATAGCCATATATAACGATGCCGTTCGCAACCACGGGAAACGCACCAGCATGGACATGATCGATCCTTTTGGTCGCACGATCAGCTATCTGCGCGTTTCGGTCACCGACCGCTGCGACTTCCGCTGCACCTATTGCATGGCCGAGGACATGGCTTTCCTTCCCAAGAAGGATTTGCTGTCCCTGGAAGAACTCGACCGGCTATGCACGGTTTTCATCGAAAAGGGCGTCAGGAAACTGCGTCTTACCGGCGGCGAGCCGCTGGTGCGCAAGAACATCATGCATCTTGTGCGTCAGATTTCGCGTCATCTCGAAAGCGGCGCTCTGGAAGAATTGACGCTGACCACCAACGGCTCGCAGCTTTCGCGCTTTGCCGCTGAGCTCGCCGATTGCGGGGTCAAGCGCATCAACGTCTCGCTGGACACGCTGGACCCGGAAAAATTCCGCCAGATTACCCGCTGGGGCAATCTCGACAAGGTCATGGACGGCATTGACGCCGCGCAGGCAGCGGGACTGAAGGTGAAGCTCAATGCGGTGGCGCTGAAGGATTTCAATGACGCCGAAATGCCCGAGATGCTGCGCTGGGCGCACGGCCGCGGCATGGAGTTGACGGTCATCGAAACCATGCCGATGGGCGAGATCGACGCCGACCGCACCGACCAGTATCTGCCGCTGTCGCTGCTGCGCGCAGCACTCGAGCGGCAGTTCACGCTGACCGACATCCCCTACAAGACCGGTGGCCCGGCCCGCTACGTCCACGTCGCCGAGACCGGTGGCAGGCTCGGCTTCATCACGCCGATGACGCATAATTTTTGCGAAAGCTGCAACCGCGTCCGGCTGACCTGCACCGGCACGCTCTATATGTGCCTCGGCCAGGAAGATGCCGCCGACCTGCGCGCACCGTTGCGTGCATCCGAAGGCAACGAACTGGTCGCCGACGCCATCGACGAAGCCATTGGCCGCAAGCCAAAGGGCCATGATTTCATCATCGACCGCCGCACCAACCGTCCGTCGGTATCGCGGCACATGAGCGTCACCGGCGGCTGATCTTCCTGGTCGCACCGCCGAAATAAATCCTGCCGCTCTTGCGAGGAGGTTGTAACGAGCCGCCGAAGGCCGTGGACCAGCCCTTTGACGTTGCTGTCTTGCCGCCGGCTGGTAGAGGCTTGATGCAGGACCACAGTGGTAACGCCTTTGCTTTTTTCCCCAAATCTTCGCGGTGCACTGTTCATGGTGGTGGCGATGAGTGGTTTCACCCTCAACGACGCGATCACCAAAGTCGCGTCGGAATCCATGAACATGGCGCAGGTCATGCTGATCCGCGGCGCCTTCGCTTCGCTTTTCGTAGGCCTGCTTGCCTGGCAACGCGGTGCGCTTGCCCTGCCCGGCTCGATGCTGCAGCCGATGGTGGCGATACGCGTGATCGGCGAAGCCGGCGCTACCGCGTCGTTTCTCATCGCCCTTGCCCATCTGCCGATTGCCAATGTCTCGGCCGTGCTGCAGGCGCTGCCGCTGGCGGTGACGATGGGCGCAGCACTTGTGTTCAAGGAAGGCGTCGGCTGGCGGCGCTGGCTGGCCATCGCCATCGGCTTTGCCGGCGTGCTGATCATCGTGCGGCCCGGCTTCGAGGGGTTCAGCATCTATTCGCTGCTGGCACTGGCCTGTGTCGCCTGTTGTGCGGTGCGTGACCTCGCCACCAAGCGGATACCGCAAGCCATTCCGACATTGCTGGTGTCGACCACCACGGCAGTCGCCATGACCGTGCTCGGCGCGGCGCTGCTTTTGCCGATGGGCGGATGGACACCGATGACGGGGGAAAGCACGGCGTTCCTGGCATTGGCGGCAGTGCTCGTGGTCATCGGTTACCAGTTCATCATCATGGCGATGCGGGTGGGCGACATCTCGTTCATCGCGCCGTTCCGCTACACGGCCCTGCTCTGGTCGATCCTGCTTGGCCTGTTCATCTTCGGCGACGTTCCTGACCTGCCGATGATCCTCGGCGCCAGCATCATCGTCTGCTCCGGCCTCTACGCACTTTACCGCGAACGGATCGTCGGCCGGCGCAAGACAGCCGCCGAAAGCGCTGGACCTGATATGGCGCCGGACGGCATATAGGCTTGCCATTCGCCACGAGTGACCTTGTCCGTGTCGAGGGTCTGTTGCAGAGCATGAAGCCATGATGAGACGCGTCTTCGGTATCACCGGCTGGAAGAATTCCGGCAAGACGACACTGACCGAAAAGCTGGTCGCCGAACTCGTCCGGCGTGGCTGGAAAGTCTCGACGGTAAAACACGCCCATCATGCTTTCGACATCGACAAACCGGGGGCGGACAGTTTTCGCCATAGGCAGGCCGGGGCCACTGAAGTCGCCATCGTGTCGGACAGGCGCTGGGCGCTGATGCACGAATTACGTGGCGAGGAGGAGCCGACGCTGGATGCGATCCTGTCGCGGCTCGGCGCCTCCGACATCGTGCTGGTCGAAGGCTACAAGCGCGAGGCGCACAGCAAGATCGAGACGCGGCGGCTGGAGGCCAAGGACCAGGCACCGCTTTCGGCAAATGATCCGCACATCGTCGCCATCGCCGCCGACTTCACCATAGCCGACGAAAGCCTGCCCGTCTTCGATCTCGACGACACCAGATCGATAGCCGACTTCATCGAGCGCGCGACAGGTTTGACGCGCTGAGGGTACTGCCGAAGAAGGATCAGCCGCCCCCTGTTTCCCCGTTGTTATACCTGCCGCAACGTCAGCATTGTCCGGCAATGCGAAACGCGCAAGCAACGGTTTTACAGTTGCTTTTTCTTGGGAAAGAATGGGAGTATCGCGCCAGTGGGCGGTCAACAGAACCGCCCACAGAGCCGCTCGGAACGACGGCCGGGGACATACAGAGAGGACTATCATGCGTACTGCACTGCGTATAGCGCTCGCCGCATCGGCGGCGCTGCTGACATTGGGCGTTGCCCAGGCTCAAGAGAAAACCTTGAGGATCGGCTCGGAGGGAGCCTATCCGCCGTTCAACAACCTGACCGCTGATGGCCAGCTCGTGGGCTTCGACATCGATATCGCCAAGGCGCTTTGCGACGAGATGAAGGTGACGTGCACTTTCGTCGCGCAGGATTGGGACGGCATCATCCCGGCGCTTCAGGCCGGCAAGTTCGACGCCATCGTCGCCTCGATGTCGATTACGCCGGAGCGTGCCGAGAAGGTCGACTTCACCAACAAATACTACAACACGCCGCCGGCCATCGCCGCGCCCAAGGACAGCGATATCAAAGGCGTGACCAAAGAGGACCTGGCCGGCAAGACGATCGGCGTGCAGGCGTCCACCACCCACTTCAATTATTCAACCAAGACTTATGCCGACAGCACAATCAAGCCGTACCCGACCGCGCAGGAATACCAGCTCGATCTCGCCAATGGCCGCGTCGATGCGGTCAACGACGACATCACCGTCATCGAAGGCTGGCTTGCCACGCCGGACGGCGCCTGCTGCAAGCTGATCGGCGCGATCACGCCCGACATCGAGATCCATGGTCCGGGCGCCGGCATCGCGGTACGCAAGGGCGATACCGCGTTGGTCAATCAGTTCAATAAGGCGATCGACGCCATCCGCGCCAACGGAAAGTACAAGGAAATCAACGACAAGTACTTCAAGTACGACGTCTACGGCGGCGAGTCCTGATCCTTCCGGGTTGACGGCGAACGGCGGGACATCCCCGCCGTTTGCGCAAGGCGCGGCGCGCCAGGGCTGACGCCGCGCTCTCAAAAAAAGCATAGAGGAGAACAGGCAGGCGGATGCAAAGCGTTTGGACGCTGCTCAGTTGGGGACCCGAAGGCTGGCTCGACGACATCGCCTATGGTGTCTTCATCACCGTTTTGCTTGCAGCCGCGACCCTGCCTGTCGGTCTGATGATCGGCTTTCTGGTCGCACTGGCCAAGCAATCCAACGAACCGTCGCTGCGGCTGGCCGGCAATATCTACACCACGATCTTTCGTGGATTGCCTGAGCTGCTGACCCTGTTCATGATCTTTTACGGCGCGCAAATCGGCATCCAGCAATTGATGCGCCTGTATGACCCGACCGCCGCGGTCGAAGTGAATGCTTTTGTTTCCGGCATGATCGCGCTCGGCGTCGTCTTCTCGTCCTACGCCAGCGAGGTCTTCCTCTCGGCATTCCGCGCCATCCCGAAGGGACAGTATGAGGGCGGCTATTCGGTTGGCCTGTCGGGCGGGCAGACGATGCGACTGGTGGTGCTGCCGCAGCTTATCCGCATCGCCCTGCCGGGTCTTGCCAATCTGTGGCTTATCTTGCTCAAGGACACTGCGTTAGTTTCGGCGATTGGCCTTGCCGATATTCTGCGGCAGACCGGTGTTGCTGCCCGCGTGACCAAGCACGCCTTCCTTTTCTATGGATTTGCGGCCCTTATCTATCTGCTCCTCGCCATCATATCGTCTTTCGGCATCAATGCCATTGAACGCAGGGTTGGCCGACAACAGGTGCAACGATGAGTGCGGCAGCGGCCGACGTGGCGACCAAGGTCGAAAAACCGCCGGCAATCCCGCGCGGCTGGTCCCGGCAACGTGTATTGGGATATGCGTTGGTCGGTCTCTGGATCGTGCTCGGCATCGGCATGATTGTATACTTGGTCGAGGCTTGGAATTCCGAACTCTTCCAAAAATACGCCCCGGGCTACATCTCTGGCCTGGGAGTGACCCTCACGCTTGTCGCTGTGTCGATCGTATTGGGAGCCGTTCTTTCAGTTCCTGTCGCGTACGCGCGGATGTCCAGGAACCGGACCCTGTCCAGCTTTGCCTACGCTTACGTCTACTTCTTCCGCGGCACTCCGCTTTTGACCCAAGTCTTTCTTATCTACTATGGAGTGGGTTCGTTTCGACCGGCACTTGAAGCTGTCGGCCTGTGGGGCTTTTTTCGCGAAGCTTGGTACTGCGCCATTTTCTCGTTCACACTCAATACAGCAGCCTATCAGGCTGAGATCCTGCGCGGCGCAATCGAGAGCGTGCCCAGGGGCCAGTGGGAAGGCGCTGCCTCGCTTGGCCTGCACAAATTGCAAACACTGCGCAAGATCATCCTGCCACAGGCATTGATCGTGGCGCTGCGCCCCTACGGCAACGAGATCATCCTGATGATCAAGGGCTCGGCCATCGTAGCCCTCATCACCGTCTATGATCTGATGGGCATCACGAAGCTCACCTATTCGCGGACTTTCGACTTCCAGTCCTATGTCTGGGCGGCGATCATCTATCTGATCATTGTCGAAACGCTGCGCCACGTAGTCGAATGGATCGAACGGCGCATTACGATCCATCTGCAACGCTGACTCCCATCGCTTTGCCTGATCCGCTAAGAAGGCCGGAAAACAGGATTGAAGGGATTCGAAAACATGGCATCGGTGGCATTTCTCGGTCTTGGCGTCATGGGCTATCCAATGGCCGGACATCTCAGGAACAAGGGCGGCCACGACGTTACCGTCTACAACCGCACCAAAGCAAAGGCCGAGCAATGGGTTGCCCAGTATGGCGGCAGTGTTGCCAACACGCCGGTTGAGGCCGCCGACGGCAAGGACTTTGTCTTTTGCTGCGTTGGCAATGACGATGATTTGCGCGCGGTGACGATTGGAGCCGAGGGTGCGTTCCAGTCGATGAAGAAGGGAGCCATCTTCATCGACAACACCACGGCCTCGGCTGAAGTCGCGCGCGAACTGGCGGAGAAGGCGCAAGTTCGCGGTTTCTCGTTCCTCGACGCACCGGTCTCCGGCGGTCAGGCCGGCGCCGAAAACGGCATCCTGACCGTCATGGTCGGCGGCGAACAGAAAGCCTTCGAGCAGGCGAAGCCTGTCATCGATGCCTATGCCCGCATGGTCGGGCTGATGGGCCCGGCCGGCTCGGGCCAACTCACCAAGATGATCAACCAGATCTGCATCGCCGGCCTTGTCCAAGGGCTGGCCGAAGGTATTCATTTCGGAAAGAAGGCTGGGCTCGACATCGAAAAGGTCATCGAGGTGATCTCCAAGGGCGCGGCCGGCTCATGGCAGATGGAGAACCGCCACAAGACGATGAATGCCGGCAAATATGATTTCGGCTTCGCCGTCGACTGGATGCGCAAGGATCTCGGCATCTGCCTGGCGGAGGCCGACCGCAACGGCGCCAAGCTGCCGGTGACGGCACTTGTCGACCAGTTCTACAAGGATGTGCAGGGCATGGGCGGCAAACGCTGGGACACGTCTTCGCTGCTGGCGCGATTGGAGAAGTAGGTTTTGTCGTGGCCGAGCTTTCGCCTCAATCCAGCGCCGAGGAGATTGTCGCCCATCTGCGCTCGATCGGCTCGCAGGAGAACCGCCTTGGCATGCTGCGCTACGGCATCAAGATCGAACGTGCGCTCGGAATCTCGCATGGCGTGCAGAGGCAGATTGCCAAGAAAATCAAGCGCAACCATGAGCGTGCCTTCGAACTATGGGAGTCGGGCATCATGGAAGCGCAGTTCATCGCTTCCGTCACAGCCGATCCGAAGCGGTTTTCTGCTGCGGATGCAAGACGATGGGCGGCGACTTTCGACTCGTGGGATATCGTCGACGGCGTCTCCGATCTCTTTGTCGATACGGATTGCTGGAAGGAGCTGATAGAAGAGTTCGCGGCCGACGAACGCGAGTTCGTTCGACGCACGGCCTTTGCCATGATGGCCTGGTCGGTCGTCCACCGGAAGAAGGAGCCAGAGACGACCTTCCTCGACTTCCTGCCGATCATCGAAGCGCACGCCAGCGATGCCCGTAATTTTGTGAAGAAGGCAGTGAACTGGGCGCTTCGCTCTATCGGCAAGCGGTCGATGAATTTGCACGGCGCTGCCCTTGCCCTGGCACAGAAGCTTGCCGGATCGACCGGCAAGACGGCGCGCTGGATCGGCAAGGACGCTGCACGGGAGCTTTCCGATGCCAAGACGCTCGAGCGGCTCGCCAGGAAAGGCTGACCGGAGCCAAATCCGCTTTACTGAGGTGACGCGATCCACGCGCGCCGATTTCGAAAACCTGTTCGAGCAGGCGGGCGGCCCGAAATATTGCTGGTGCATGGCCTGGCGCCACCTCGAAAACCGCGAGCACGCGTCCAACGATGAGCGGAGACGGGCCATGATGGCGCTCATCGAAGCCGGCACGCCGGTCGGTATCGTTGCCCATGCCGAAGGCAACACCGTCGGCTGGTGCTCCGTGGCGCCACGCGAGACCTATCGCAAGCTGTCGCAGGCGCAGGACGACAGCGAGGCGGGTGTATGGTCGATCGTCTGCTTCTATGTGCCGAGGGCGTCGCGCGGCCTTGGACTGGCAAGCGCCCTGCTCGACGCGGCCATCGATCACGCCTTCGCCAAAGGCGCCAGGACCATCGAGGCCTATCCGGTCGATCAGGCATCACCGAGTTACCGTTTCATGGGCTTTCGAGAGATGTTCGTGGCCCGCGGATTTCACGAGATCGGCATGGCCGGCTCGCGCCGGCATGTGATGCGGCTCGAACGTTGACGCTGTCGGCGACGACAGCTTTACTCCTGTCAAATGGAGAGCACACGGTGAGCAATCGTTTCAAATCGACAGCGGCGCTGGCGGCCGTGCTGAGTTCCATAGTGGCGGGCAGCGCTTCCGCCGAAACCGCGCGCATATTCTGGAAGGACCTGCGCCCGGCGACCCAGCCCGCTGCCGAAAGTGTCGGATTGCCGATGGTCGCGGCAAAAATGCCTGACCGTGGCGAGACGCTGTCCCTCAATTTGCGAGACAAGGCCGTCCAACTGGCGGGATATGCGCTGCCGCTCGATCGGGACGGCGATCTCGTCTATCAGTTCCTGCTGGTGCCGTGGACAGGGGCGTGCAGCCACATGCCGACGCCGCCGCCCAATCAGATCGTCCTCGTCACGCCCGCCCGCCCCTACAGAATGTCGCAAGCCTATCAGCCGGTTGCCGTGACCGGCGCGCTTGAGCCGGGCATGGAGAAAAGTCAGCTGTTCATCCTCGACGGTGTCAGCGTGATCCAGTCGGGTTACACCGTACGCAAGGCGGAGGTGACGGATGTCGATCTCGTGCCGGACACGATCACGCTACCGGCAAACTCGCCGTGGAGTTTCCTCAACAAAAAGAAGAACTAAGCGAAAACTCCTCAGGCCGCGTTGGCGCCCGATTCCTTGTCCAGGACCATGTAGTCGAGCGGCATTTCGGTCGTGTATTTGATCTGCTCCATGGCAAACGACGACGAGACGTCGCGGATCTCGATCTTGGCGATCAGCCGCTTGTAGAAGGCGTCGTAAGCAGCGATGTCGGGCACCACCACGCGCAAGAGATAGTCGACGTCGCCGCTCATCCGGTAGAACTCGACCACTTCCGGAAATTCCTGGATGACCTCCGAAAAGCGGCGCAGCCACTCATGGCTGTGCGAATTGGTGCGGATCGACACGAACACGGTGACGCGCACATTGACCTTTTCATGATCAAGGATGGCGACGCGCCGCTTGATGACGCCTTCCTCCTCGAGCTTCTGGATGCGCCGCCAGCAGGGCGTGGTCGACAGTCCGACTTTCTTGGCGACATCGGCGACCGCGAGCGTCGCGTCCTCCTGCAAGAGGCGGAGGATTTTTCTGTCAAGGCGGTCCATTTGGGTGCTCCCACGGGGATAGATCAGGAATAGATTGGCTATAGTCCTTCTTATTTGGGCCATTCACAAGAAAGAAATTCTGTCAGATGGCGCAAAAGCGAGTGATTTCTTGCTTACGCGTCAGCCGAGGCGATAGCGGATTTCCGATCTCAGAAACGGCAGCAAATCCATTTCAAACCACGGATTGCGCTTCAGCCAGCCGGTGTTGCGCCACGACGGATGCGGTAGCGGCAGCACTTTCGGGATGGTGGGCGCATCCCAGATGGTGCGCCAATCCATCACCGTCTCCGTCAGCGAGGGCCGGCGCGCGGCGCCCATGTGCCAGGATTGCGCATAGAGGCCGATCGTCAGCACCAGGTCGATATGCGGCATCAGCGCCATCAGCGGCGCACGCCAGGCCGCTGCACATTCGCGGCGCGGCGGCAGGTCGCCGCCCTTGGCATCCTGGCCGGGAAAGCAAAAGCCCATCGGCACGATGGCGAATTTTGTCGTGTCGTAGAATTCTTCGCTGCTGACGCCCAGCCAGTCCCGCAACCGATCGCCGGAGGCGTCGGTGAACGGCGTGCCTGACATATGCACCTTGGTGCCCGGTGCCTGGCTGGCAATCAGGATACGGGCGCTCGACGACGGCCTGAGCACAGGGCGCGGCTCATGCGGCAGCGGCTGGCCGACCGGGTTTTCGACGCAGATTCGGCAGGCGCGCACCCTCGCCGCGAAGTTTTCCAGGTCTCGATCATGCCTGGGGCTCATCCTCAGGCCGCGGCGCTCGGCCGGCTGGAGATCGCCTGATGCCAGCGCAGCACGTTGACACAGTCTTCCGGCACCTTGATGCGCGCCGGCTTCATGAAGTCGATGGCAATCAGCCCGGTGATGTCGGCGATCGAATAGGCGTCGCCGGCGACGAATTCGCGGTTCGCCAGTTCGTCGTCGAGGAGTTTCAGGAATTCAACGGCTTTCAGCTTGTTGGCCTCGCCCCATTCGGGGATTTGCGGAATTTCCCATTCCTTCATCGCCGGATGGACGTGGCGGAACGCGGCGCTGACGCAGTTGAGCAAGTTGAGCTCCATCCGTCTTTGCCACATCTCGACCAGCGCCTTGCCGAGCGCGCCGCGGCCGAACAACGCCGGTTCCGGGTGCAGTTCCTCGAAATAGCGGCAGATGGCGACGGATTCGGTGATGACGGTGCCGTCGTCGAGTTCGAGCACCGGCAGGCGCTGCAGCGGGTTGCGCGAACTGACCGGCTGCTCTCTGTGCTCCAGTGCGCCCATGTCGACGGGCACCAGCGGAACCTCAAGCCCCTTTTCAGCGAGGAAGACGCGAACCCGCCGTGGATTGGGCGCCCGGCCGCCGTCGAAGAGTTTCATCCCATCCTCCTTTCGCACCGGCCCGGCAACCGGAATCGATTTCCGGAACGCACGATGCGAAGATTAAAAAACCTCAGCGCATGCCTTGTGCGTCCGAATGAACGCACATCGCTCTGATCAGGTCTGTTGCAACAACTATAGGGTTGACCATCACCAGAAGCGAAAAATTTCTCGCAAGCCATCGCCGATCGAAGCCAAGCGGCCGTGCTTTCTTTCGACCACTTCGTGATCGTGGCTCTCGCGCCAATCGTGCGGCTCGTCGAAAGTGCCGGCCCAGATGCCGGCCTTGCCTGATCGGGCAGCGGCCTCCTCGGTTTCAAAATCGCCATAGGCAACTGCCCAGCCAGCCTCGACCTGGGCGCGGTTGAGATCCCTGCCGCCGGCGTTGCAATCGCCGAGCAGCCGGCGGTATCGGTCGCGCTGCCAGCCGGTGCAGGAGACGGGTTTGCCTGCTATCAGACGTACCAGCGACTGCCGCGCCAGCTTGCCGCAGGGATAGCCGGCGCCGTCCTTGCGGCAGATCTGCGAATATTCTGGCGCATCAATGCCGCGCATGCGGATGCGCTCGGTACCGAGCGTGATCGTATCGCCGTCATTGACGACGGCGGCACCCTCGGCCTTGCGCGTCTCGATCCGATCAAGGCGCGCCGCCAGAAGGATCAGCAGACCGAGGACAAGCACGGCCAGTGCATAGTCCACCAGCCGGCGCCAAAGGCTTCGCGGCTGCGGCGGGACGTATCGCAGTCCCGGCCGCCGCGACCACGAACGGCTCATATGGCAAACCGTTGGTTAATCATTCGAACGTAGCTTAACAATTTGAAAGCGCTGCCCGCATAAATTGAAGTCTCCATGCCCTCGCAACGTTCGACCACAGCGGACAAGTTTATTGTGGACCGCCGGAAACCCCATCGCAACAGCGATGTGGCGCGCGCGGTGCGCAAGACGCGCGACCGTCTTTCGCAGCAGGCCGGAAATCCTGATTTCGACCGCGAGCTGTTGAAACTGCACGCCCGTGCGATGATAGGCGGCGCGATCATAGTTCCGCTTCTCGTCCTGGCGACCGCCGCGACCGGTCTGTTCGCTGGCGTCGGAAAGGCAATTGGCGTCTGGGCGCTTCTTATACTCAACTGCTACGCCATCGTCGTGTTCATGGCGAGGCGCGTCGACCGAACGGAAGCTGCCGAACTCAACCCGCTGCAAACGCACCGTGATTTCCTGATAGGCCATTTCCTTTGCGGCCTGGGCTGGGCCTGGTTTGCCTGGCTCGGTTGCGACGCTTGCCAGGTCGACCAGTTCCAGTTGATCAAGGCGGTGGTGCTGCTGCTTGCCATGGCGGCGACGGCGATCACAGCGTCATCGTTGCGCGGTGCGTTGCTGGCGACTTTCGCCGTTCCGGTGGCCGCCTATGCCTATGCCGGCGCCAGGCAGTGGATGCCGGTCGAGTTGATCATGGCCGGGTTGCTGGTTGTCTCGCTGCCCTTCTTCGCCTATGTGGCGCGCCGCCTCAATCGCTCGTCCTTGATGCTGCTCTCGTTCCGCTCCGAAAAGGACGCGCTGATTGCCGAATTGGACACGGCGAAATCGATGTCGGACGAAGCGCGCCGACGGGCGGAGGACGCCAACCTGGCAAAGTCGCGGTTTTTGGCCTCGATGAGTCATGAGTTGCGGACGCCGCTCAACGCCATTCTCGGTTTCTCCGAGGTGATGGCGAACGAAGTGCTCGGACCGATGAGCAATCCGACCTATCGCGACTATGCTCGCGACGTCCATGACTCTGGCCAGCACCTGCTCGACCTGATCAACGAAATCCTCGACCTGTCGCGCATCGAAGCGGGCCGCTACCAGCTCAACGAAGAGCCGATGATGCTGCTTTCCGTCGTCGAGGATTGCTGTCACATGATGGAGCTGAAGGCGCGCAACAAGGACATCCGCATCGTCCAGGATTTCGAAAACGCCTTGCCGCGCCTGTTCGCTGACGAACGCGCGGTGCGCCAGATCGCGCTCAATCTTTTGTCGAACGCCATCAAGTTCACCGGAACTGGCGGCGAGATCCGCGTGCGCGTCGGCTGGACGGCGGGCGGCGGCCAATACCTCTCCGTCAAAGACAATGGGCCCGGCATTCCGGAAGACGAGATTCCGGTCGTGCTGTCCGCCTTCGGCCAGGGCTCCATCGCCATCAAGAGCGCCGAGCAAGGCACCGGGCTTGGCCTGCCGATCGTCCAAAGCCTGCTCGCCATGCATGGCGGCGAGTTCGAACTCCATTCCAAACTGCGCGAAGGCACCGAGGCGATCGCCATCTTTCCGTTGAGCCGGGTGATGGAGGAATTGCCGGCGCTGCCGACCAGGGCCGTTGCTGCGCGCCGGCGATAGACGCTTAATGCATGTCGCCGCAAAACAACAACCTGAAGCGCGTCGCATGAGGCGGGTCGAACGCGACGCGCTTTAATGCAGCGCCGCTGCCATGCCCGAGGCGGTGAGCGCAGCGGCTTTGACCAGGCCGGCCGCAAGTGCCGCCCCTGCCCCCTCGCCGTGGCTGACGCCGAGATCAAGCAGCGGGCGCAAGCCGAGCCGCTCGGCGGCCCGAGCATGCGCAGGCTCTGGCGACAGGCTGGCAAGCAGGCAATGATCGAGCGCAGTGGCGTCGGCGGCATGCAGCGCCGCCGCAGCGGCTGTCGCCACCAACCCATCGAGCAGGACGGGGATCTTCTGCGTCCGGGCGGCGAGGATGGCGCCGGCAATCGCTGCGAACTCACGGCCGCCAACCCGGCGCAACGCTTCCAGCGGGTCCCTGAGACCTGTGCCGTGGAAGGCTAGCGCGGCATCGACCACTTCCGCCTTGCGCACCCGCATCGATGCATCGGCGCCCGATCCGGATCCGACCCAATCTGCGCCACTGCCGCCGAACAGTGCGGCAAGCAAGGCCGCGGCGACGGTGGAATTGCCGACGCCGAGGTCGCCAAGGCAAAGCAGATCGGCGCCGCCGGCGATCGCCTCCATGCCGAAGGCCATGGTGGCGGCACAGCCGCGTTCGTCAAGTGCCGTCTCCTCGGTGATGTCGGCGGTTGGAATGTGCAGCGCAAGATCGAACACTTTCAGCCCGAGATTATTGGCGATGCAGATCTGGTTGATCGCCGCACCCCCGGCCGCGCAAAGCTCGACGGCGTTCGCCGTGGCAGCGACGGGCCGTGGCGAAATGCCGTGGCGAGCGACGCCGTGATTGCCGGCGAAGATCGCCACCAGAGGCCGGTTCACTGCCGGCGGCGCGCGGCCGCTCCAGGCGGCCAGCCAGGCCGCGATGTCCTCGATGCGGCCGAGCGAACCCTTGGGTTTGTCGGCCGTGGCAAACAGCGCACGGACGCGGGCTTCGGCTGCCGCGTCGGCCTGCGGCAGGGTCGCCAGAAGATTGCGAAAATCGTCGAAGGGCAGCGCGCTGGTCATGTCGTCGATGATCGTTCCCGGAGTTGGTGAGCGGCATAGCCGCCTTGCTCGGCCGGCACAACTGCCTGCATTGACGCGAACGCGGCTGCCGGCGGCGCATTCCGGAGGGCTTGCATTGGCGTTGCCGTTACACCATGTGGAGGCGAGACGAGGGATTCCTTGGGAATCCTGAGAGATAAACATGACGGCCATCGAATCCCCATGCGTCCTGGTCTGTTCGATCGATATGAAAACCGGCTTCTGCTTCGGTTGCGGCCGCACGCGCGAGGAAATCGGCGCCTGGATCGAGATGACCCCTGAAATCCGCCGGCGCGTCATGGCCGAGCTGCCGGCCCGGCTGGAAACGGTTGAACGCAGACCGCGCCGCGAAACCCGCCGCACCCGCCTCGCGCGCGAACGCGACGCTCTCTCGTGAGCCACATATGAACCGGGTTTTCTGGGTTTTGATGATCCTGATCGGGGTAGGCGTTGTCCTGCTCATGCTCAATGATTCCGCCGGCAGCACATTCGGCGTCGAGAATTACGATTTCAGCCGGCTGATCTGGCTTGGCGCACTGGTTGCACTCATCGCCGCCGGCCTGCTCAGATCAGGCAGACCCTTGGGCACGATGGCCCGCAGCATGGGCGCCTGGGCCGTCATCGTGCTCGCACTGATCGCCGGCTACCAGTATCGTTATGAATTGCAGGATTTCGCCAGCCGGGTAACGGCCGGCCTTGTTCCCGGCAGTCCGCTGGCGTTGGGCCTTGAGGACGGCCACGCCACGGTGACCCTGGACAAGGCCGGCAATGGCCATTTCGAAGCACGAATCATGGTCAACGGCACGCCGGTCCGGGCCGTGGTCGATACCGGCGCAACCAGCACCGTGCTGACCGCGCAGGACGCGCAAGCGGCGGGCTTCAATCCAGCCGCTCTCAATTTCACCATCCCGGTTTCCACCGCCAACGGCATGGCGCGCGCCGCCGTCGTGAGAACCGACGAATTGGCGATCGGCGGGATCGTGCGCAAGGACATGCCGGTCATGATCGCCGCGCCCGGCATGCTCGGTCAGAGCCTGCTCGGCATGAATTTCATCGGCTCACTGTCCGGTTTCGACGTGCGCGGCGACCGCATGATCTTGCGCGATTGAAAAGTCAGGCGGCTGCGCCGCCGCTCAGTGAGCTGCCAATAGTGCGCTCTCGTTGGGACAGTCGGTCAGCGTAGCGAGCATCTCCGACACTTTGCAAACTCTCGATCTGGGAACTTCAAGGCAAATCGTGACCCAAAGCCGACGAGAGCAGGACTAGGCTCCGAAGCGATACTCTTTTATCATGGAAACAGTTGCCCAGCGCCGGAAACTACCATGGAGCGCAGGCTTGCGGCGATACTTGCCGCTGACATCGTTGGCTACAGCCGCCTTATGGAAGCCGATGAGGCGGATACCCTCGCGCGCCTGAAGAGCACCCGCGAGAACCTGATCGATCCGAAGATCGCCGCTCATAAGGGGCGCATCGTGAAGCTCATGGGCGACGGCGCGCTCATAGAATTCTCCAGCGTGGTCGACGCGGTCGGTTGCGCCGTCGAAATCCAGCGGACGATGGCGGAGTGCAACGCCGAACTGCCGAAGGAAAAACAACTCGAATTCCGCATTGGCGTAAACCTTGGCGATGTGATTGTCGAAGGGCAGGATATCTATGGCGACGGCGTGAATGTCGCAGCGAGACTGGAAGGATTGGCCGAACCCGGGGGCGTCCTTATTTCAGGAACGGCGTTCGATCAGGTCGAGAGAAAGCTGGATTTTGAGTTCGAATTCTTGGGTGAACAAAAGCTCAAGAACATCGAAAAACCTATTCGTCTGTATCGGGCAGGCCCGCGGGCACGCGCCGCATCCGGAACAGTTCCAGCAAAACGCAAGCGCTATATCGAATGGCGCCGGCCGGCGGTCGCGGCGACGGCGCTGATCCTGATCGCCGGAGGTGTAGCACTTTGGAAGGTCGTTGGGGACGGTTCAGGACCGCCGGTCGAGGTGGCCTCCAGGGAAAGAATGGCGCTCCCGCTACCTGACAAGCCATCGATCGCTGTATTGCCATTCACCAACATCTCGAGCGACGCCGGCCAGGAGCACTTCGCCGACGGCATGACCGATGACTTGATCACCGACCTTTCCAAGCTTTCCGGCCTTTTCGTGATCGCGCGAAACTCGACATTCGTTTACCGCGGCAAGCCGGTAAAAATCAGCCAGGTCGCCGAAGAACTTGGCGTGCGTTACGTTCTCGAGGGAAGCGTACGGCGAGCCGGCGAGCAGGTGCGAGTCAACGCCCAGCTCATCGATGCCCTCACCGGCGGGCATGTGTGGGCGGACAGGTTCGATGGAAACGTCGCCGATATTTTTGCGGCCCAGGACATTTTTGTCGCAAAGATCGTCGAAGCGTTGAAGGTCAATCTCACCACCACCGAAAAAACGGAAATTGCCCGCGCCAAGCCGGACAATATCGCAGCCAAGGAAGCTTTCGAAGAGGGTTGGAGCCTTTATCTCCGTTACAACGCAAAGGACACAGCTGCCGCCATCACTTCCTTGAAAAAAGCAACCGAGCTTGATCCCGACTATGGGCGAGCTTATGCCGCCCTGGCGCTGGCCTACTTCCGCGTCGTTGACTCACTCTGGGGTAAAGAACTCGGTAGGGACGAACCATATTTCTGGTGGGGAGCTCACGATTACGTAGAGCTGGCCAAGAAATATCCAACGTCACTGTCTTATACGGTCGAGGCATTGCGGAACGTTTATCAAGGTCTGGCCAAAGATGCACGCAGGAATGCCGGTCGAGCGATTGCATTGGATCCCAACGACCCCGAAGCACACATCGCAATGGCTTGGGCGCTGACGATCTCAGGCGAACCTGCCGAGGCGCTGAATTTCGTCGCGACCGCCATGCGGCTCAACCCGACCTATCCAAGCCACTACGTTCTCGCTCGTGGATTGGCGCTTTTTGCAATGGGCGATCTGAAACAAGCGGCTGAGGTGTTCGGAGACGGCGTCAGGCGAAACCCAGACGCAACTGCGCTCTTTCTACCACTCAGTTCCGTGCTGGCGCAGCTCGGGCGCCGGGAAGAAGCCAGGCAAATGCTCCTGAAGTTCCGACCGGGTGCAGACCAGAAAGGGCTCGAAAATCTTCCCGACACCTATATCTTCTCGTTCCAATGGGATTATGAACACGCAGGCGTGCGGGAGCGCCTGTATGATGGTCTCCGTATCGCTGCGCTGCCGCTGGCCATCACCGTTACGAGCCTGGAAACAGAGCTTGAGACCGGCAATCCCTTTTCCCAGCAATATGCGGCAGAGCGACTGGGCTGGTTTGGACCAGCGGCAGCACAAGCCGTTCCGGCTCTGGTTGAAGCGCTTAAGGTTGAATATCTCCGCCGGGATGCCATCGAGGCGCTGGGAAAGATCGGGCCTCCGGCACGAGCTGCGATACCTGCGCTCGTGGCACTCCAGAATGAAGCTCTAATTGGCATTCACGCAAAGGACGCACTGTCCAAAATCAGAGGCAATTGATCGACCCTGGACGCGCGCCCGGGATTTCCGCTTGTGGTCCAACGCGGACCTGCTGCGATGTCCGCTCGGGAGCCGCTGGTGGGGGCAAGGAGACATTAGACGCGTCCAGTCCGCCATCCCAGTTTATGAGTAGACGGCCTAGGCGAACCACCAGCGTTCGGCGATCTTAAGCCCGTCCATCGGCCAGTTCGACGCCACCTCGCCATGGGCGAGAGCCTTGGTGTGGGCATCGACATAGGAGTTGAAGACGACATTAATGAGCCCGCCGTCGTCATGCAGCAATTGCTGCATTTCGGCATACATGCCGGCACGCTTGGTATCGTCGGTCTCCGAGCGGGCGGCGACGAGCAGCTCATTAAAGCGCGGATTTTTCCAAGACGTTTCGTTCCACACCGCTTCCGCCGCATAGGCGATGGTGAACATCCAGTCGCACGTCGGCCGGCCGGCCCAGTAAGAGGCGTAGAACGGCTTCTTGAACCAGACATTGTCCCAGTAGCCTTCATTGGGCTCCCTGATCACATTCAGGTTGAGCCCGGCCGCCCGGGCATGCTCCTGCCACAGGAGAGCCGAGTCGGTCGCACCCGTGAACCCGGCATCCGCGACCGACAGGTCGAACTGGGTGTTCTCGGCCCCCGCCTTCTTGAGAAGGCTCTTGACTATATCGGGGTCGTAGACATGCTTCGGCTGCGGATCGATCGCGAACTTGACGGTCGGTGCGACCGGATTGTCGTTGCCGACGGCGCCGTGGCCGAGAAACACCTTCCGCACGATCTCGTCGCGATTGAGCGAGTACTTGATCGCATTGCGCACATCGGGATTGTCGAAGGGCGCCTTCTGGACGTTCATGACATAAACGTAGTGGCCGTAGCCCGTCGTCTCCGAGATCACGAGATCGGGGTTCTGCCTCAGGATGTCGAGCGTCTTCAGATCGCAGCGATCCATGTAGTGGACCTCGCCGGTGTTGAGCGCGTTGGTGCGCGCCTTCACATCGTTGATCGCCAGGCATTCGACACGGTCGAACCAGCCCTTGTCGGATTTGAAGTAGCTCGGGTTCTTGTTGAAGGTGGCGATGACGCCGGGCTCGAATTTCTCGAGCATGTAGGGGCCGGTGCGGATGCCCGACTCCCAGTCGACGCCGCCCTCTTTCGCCGGCATGACCGGGATGTCCGACATGATGTAGGGGAAGTCGGCATTGCCGCCGTCGAGTTCGAACACCACCGTCTCGGCACCGTCGGCGACGACATTCTTGACCGAAGCCAAGAGCGATTTCATCACCGATTTCGTGCCCTTGACGTTATGGTGCCTGACAGAGGCCACGACATCGTCGGCGGTAACCGTCTTGCCATTGTGAAAGGTGGCTCCTTTCCTCAGTTTGAACACCCACTTCTTGGCGCCGTCTGACGGCTCAAAGCTCTCGGCGAGGTCGGGGACCACGTTGCCCTTGGAATCGATCTCGGTTAGGCCATTCGACAAGGTTCCGAATAGCGCGGTGCCGGTGAACGGGTTGACGCTGGTACTACCCGGGTCCAGTGAATCGGTGGCGGCGGCATCGCCGATTCCGATCTTCAAGGTGCCGCCCTTCTTGGGCTCGGCGCGCACCGCCTGGACGAACATCGCATTGGCGGCCGTGGCGGTAAGGCCGGCGGCGAACGCCAGCTGAACAAAGTCGCGACGCGAAACGCTGCCTTTCGCGGCAAGCTTGGCGGCCAACTTCAGTTTCGTTGCAAATTCCGTCACAGATGCTCTCTCCCTCGAACGGGAAGATCATGCGAGACCCTCGGCGGCCCGAGAGACTTTAGGACGATAGCACAACAGGCATTCCCGAGCTAACGAGGAACCTCCGGCAGCGCACGGTCGGACTCGTGTCCTCTCGCTTGCTCCCGCGTGGACTTGGGCCCTCGCCCGGGGCGGGTGGATCGGTCGATATCCAGTTCGTTGGCTGCGACGGAAAGATTGCCAACCTGTATTTCGAATACACATGGCTGGAGTTGCTGGGTCCGCCTCTATCACCCCGCACGCAAATTTTAGATCGCACATGGGTATTCTCGGAGCCGAAGCTGATGAATGGACATGAGGACGTCCAATGTCCGCTCTTCCAAAGCTGCCCTGGAATCGCTTTCGCTAATGTCCGTTTCTGGCGCTACTTGCCCGTTCAGGTGGCCGCTACAGGTTGATTGCGAGCGACCTTGGGCAGTCTTTCGAAACGAACGCCCAACAGAATCGTCATTTGTTCTCGCTCAGCGTTGTTTGGCGTACCTTCAACGCGACGCCCTCCACATGATCTTGCGCGACTGGACAGTCAGGCTGCTTCGGCGTCCGTCCCGCTAAAATCGACTGCAGCGAAAGCCGCCTTCAGCACATCCGGTCCGGCGCCGGGCCTTGTCGCATCGGTCGAAAGGATCTGCCGGTAGCG
Source organism: Mesorhizobium sp. WSM4847 (assembly GCF_055811335.1). Lineage (NCBI taxonomy): Bacteria > Pseudomonadati > Pseudomonadota > Alphaproteobacteria > Hyphomicrobiales > Phyllobacteriaceae > Mesorhizobium > Mesorhizobium sp. WSM4847. The sequence goes on from NZ_JBVVPY010000009.1 coordinate 100,555, forward strand.
GCGCGCGCCAGGCAGGCCGTGGAACAGGCCGACCATGTGACGGGTGACATGGCCAAGCCGCCCGCCCCGCTCGATATGGCGTGCCGCATAATCCGCCATCGCATCGATCAGCGCGGCAAAATCGAACGTTTTGGACCTGTCGCCGTAAAACGCCGCATCGACGCCTGCCAGAATGCCCGGCGTATGATAGGCGGCGCGGCCGAGCATGGCGCCGTCGACATGATCAATGTGGTCAAGCGCCTCTTCAAGGGATTGAATTCCGCCGTTGATGCCGATGAATTTGTTTGGTTTTTTGGTTTTTAGCCGATACACCCTGTTGTAGTCGAGCGGCGGGATGTCGCGGTTTTCCTTCGGGCTCAGCCCTTCCAGCCACGCCTTGCGGGCATGCACCCACAGCGCGTCGGCGCCGGCCGCGAAAACCCCGTCCGCCAGCGCATCGAGCGCCGGCTCGGGATCCTGCTCGTCGACGCCGATGCGGCATTTGACTGTGACGGGAATGCCGACAGACGCCTTCATCGCCGCGACACAATCGGCGACCAGGTCAGGCGCCTTCATCAGGCAGGCGCCGAACGTACCCGACTGGACGCGATCGGACGGGCAGCCGACATTGAGGTTGATCTCGTCATAGCCGAAGACTTCGCCGATGCGGGCCGCCTCGGCAAGCTTCTGCGGATCGGAGCCGCCGAGCTGCAACGCGACCGGATGTTCCGTACCATCGAAGCCGAGCAAGCGCTCGCGCTTGCCATGGATGACCGCGTCGGCGACGACCATCTCGGTGTAGAGCAAGGCCCGGCGCGTCAACTGGCGATGCAGGAACCGGCAATGCCGGTCCGTCCAGTCCATCATCGGCGCTATGGCGAATTTTCTATATTTTTCAATCATTTACACACAGATTTTAAACCACGAGATTGGACGGACTGACACTGCCGGCCTCTATGATATGTGACTCATTTCATTCTTTTTTCAAAGCGTAACCATCAATGTCACTTCACACCGCTTTTCTGCTCATGACACAATATAATGGTAGGGCCGCCATTCCGCTCGATGAGGTCCGTCGCGATTGCCGAGCCAGACTACTGTGCGTCGCGAGCAGACGTGCAGCTGACTTCAGATCAGCAGTATCCAAACCCTCAACGAAGCGCTCGAACCGCGGCTGGAGATGCGCCCGGGCGGTTTCGTGTTGTCTGCGATCGATCAGAAGGGTAGCCAGGTCGACCGCGGCGCGCAGCTCCCACCCCCACGCGCCCCAACCCTGGCTCATTTCGAGTGACCGGCTGAAGTAGGTTTCAGCCTCGTCGCCAGATTGCACTGACGCCAAAACAAGGCAGCCCTTCACGCGCAGCAACTCCGGCATATAGCAGAGATCTCCGTTTGCCTCGACCGACAGGATCGTGTCGTCGAGCAGTGCGAGGGCCTCCGCGAGCCGGCCCGTGGCGGCAAGGCCTTGAACGAGCGCGACGTTGAGCGGAGTGGTGAGCAGTTCGTAGGGTGCTGCGTGGAGCTCCGCGAGACTGCCTTGCAGGCTCTCGATTCCCTTTTCCGCATCGCCTCGACGAATGGCCAGTTCTCCCTTGAAGCCTCGTCCTAGCGCCAGATACGGTCCGAGCGAGTGGGGTTCCGCACGCAAGCAGAGACGGTCTATATGCTCGTCCGCGCGGTCGAGATCGCCGACCCAAAGGAACACGGAAACGGCCCAGACAAGAGCGATCGAAAGCGTCAGCGGATGGTTCAGGATCTCGGCGTCCTTGATCGTCAGCAGCGCGCGTTCCACCGCCCGATCCGGATGGCCTTGCAGCCAAAGCGTTCTTGCCAGGATCGCGCCGGCCAGGATTTTCCCGTCGAAGCCGAGATAGTTGGTCGTGGTCCGACCGGAACGCGGCCCGTATCGCAATGCTGCCGCAAGCGAGGTCTGGGCGCGAGCTAGTTCTCCATTGAGGTGAAGCGATATTCCCATCAACGAATGCGCCAATGTCGTGGAGACGGAGTCTTCCAGCGCGTCGGCAATGACGGTGCAACGCTCCGCGTAGCGGAGCGCGGTCCTGAAATCTCCCGTACGCAAATGGAACATCTGCAGCGGCCCGAGAACCTGAATCTGGTCGAGCGCATCGCTGCGCTGCTCGGCAATGGAGAAGCTTCTGTTCAGCGCCACGCGCGCTGCGTCCCTTCCCCCGTGCGTGAACATCAGGGAAACTCCAAGGGCCGCCTGAAGGTGCATCTCCTCGCGTCCGCTGCGCATGGAGTCGTCGAGAGCGAAAATTGCCCGGGAGCTCCAGCGATGGCACTCGGTGAGCAAGGACATCGACAGGAAAAGCGGAGCAGCGGCGGCGGCAAGACGAATGCCGAGCCTGGCATCCCCGTTGGATCCGAAACACCAATCCAGAGCCCCACGCACATTGGCAAGGCCCGCGAGGTGCAGTGATCGTTGCGACGCGCTCGACAACGTAGGCCACTCATTCCCCGTATCCTCCAGCCATCGCAGACAGTACGTCGCGTGCCGGGCGGCCAGTTCCGTGAGTTCCGCATCCTGGACCTCGAACTGAAGGGCATAAGCCCGCGTCGTATCGAGCAGTCGATAGCGCATCGTTGCACCGGCTGGCCTCGCCGCGACCATCGACTTCGCCACGAGGCTATCGATGGCGCTGAATACGAGCGCATCGTCCACGGTCGGGCTCGTTACTATTGTCAGCGCGGCATCGATCGAAAAATGACCGACGAAAACGGCAAGCCGGCGAAGCACCAGGCGCTCGAATTCGGACAGAAGCCCGAAGCTCCAGTCCAGAGTAGCCTGAAGTGTCTTCTGGCGCGGCGGTGCGCTGCGCTGCCCCGGCCACATGAGGGCCAGGCGTTCATCGAGAAGTATCGCGGTCTTCTGCAGGCCGTAGCTCGCAACCCGTCCTGCTGCCAGTTCGATGGCAAGTGGTACGCCATCAAGCTTCCGGCAGATGTGCGCCACGACCCCCGCATCCGAATCGTCGAGGTCAAGACGAGAACCGCTCGCTGCTGCGCGCTCCAAGAACAGCTCGGTCGCAGGGAACGCCTGCGCGACTGCCGCGGTGGGTTCCAGATCGTCCGGCGGGTAAGCAAGCGGCGCCAGCTTGTAGACGTGCTCGCCTTCGACCTGGAGAGCCTCCCGGCTCGTCGCCAGGATGTGGGCCTGCGGCGCGGAAGCGAAGATACGGGCGGCCAGGTCTGCCGCCGCGTCTATGACATGCTCGCAGGTATCCAGGATCAGGAGGATTCTCTTGTCAGCCAGGTATGTGATGAGAGCGGACGTGGCGTCGTCAGACTGAAGCGACAGGCCCAGCATCGAGGCTACAGTCGGCGCAACCAGGTTGGGATCATTCAGCGCGCCAAGATCGACGAAATGCACAGCGCCGGCAAACGCATCGACGACGTGATGCCCGGCCGCCACTGCAACGGTGGTCTTGCCGACCCCACCCGTGCCGACGATCGTAACGAAGCGCGCGGCCGCCAGCTCCGCGGAAAGCGCGGCCGTGTCATCGGTTCGCCCAACCATGCGAGCTAGTCGGCTCGGGAGGTTGGCCTGCGGGTAGCTGGCGGCAGCCTCGCTTCGCGCATCGTTGCGACCACCCGATCGCGAGACCGGCGCCACGAAGCAATAGCCCCGGCCCTTCAAGGTAGCGATGTAGCGCGCGCCGTCCTTGCCGTCGCCCAACGCCTTTCTGAGATTGGCCATGTGAAACCGCAGACTACCCTCCTCGACGGTGACGTCGGGCCAGACGTTCGCCAATAAATCCCTCTTGCTGATCACCTCGTTGGAGCGGGCAGCCAAAGTAGCCAGGATATCGAAAGCGCGCCCGCCCAGATCGACGGTGGTGCCTTGCCGCAAGAGCAGCCGTTCGCGGACGGCAAGCGTAAAGGGACCAAATGATATCGTGTCGGTTGCAGGCCCTGTCATGACACTCCCTTCGCAGCCTGCTCATGCAGGCGACCACTCACCTATGAGAACAACAAAAGTGGGGGCTTCGCTGCAAGCCTGCATTCGCCGACGAGCGCTAACGTTGCATCATAATGCATAACGGGCGCTTCGGGCGATCTCCTTCTATGTGTCGAAAGCAGCAAGAACCTCTCTGCCGACGGACCCAAGGAAAACGACCATGCCCGCATCATCGCCATCGCTCACGCGACGAAGCCTGCTTGCCGCATCAGCGGCCACAGGCGCCTTGAGCCTGCTTCCAGCAATGGCGCGCGCGAGCGTCGATAGTGAAGCCGTCCGTCCCTTCCGCGCCGGCATTCCGGAGGAGGCAATCGTCGATCTCCGCCGACGTCTGGCAACGACGCGCTGGCCCTTGCGGGAAACAGTTACGGATCAGTCCCAAGGCGTGCAGCTCGCAAAGCTCCAGGATCTCCTTCGATACTGGATGACCGATTACAACTGGCGGAAGGTCCAGGCGAAGCTCAACGCTCTGCCTATGTTCGTCACCGAAATCGACGGCCTCGCTATCCACTTCATCCACGTCCGGTCCCGCCATGAGAATGGTATGCCGATGATCATGACGCATGGCTGGCCCGGCTCGATCTTGGAATTCATGAAGGTCGTCGGTCCGCTGACAGATCCCACGGCCCATGGCGGCGCGGCGGAAGACGCATTCCATCTCGTCGTACCGTCGATACCTGGCTTCGGCTTCTCCGGGAAACCGACGGAGGCTGGCTGGGGCTCAGACCATATCGGCCGTGCCTGGGGCGTGCTGATGAGGCGGCTGGGTTACGACCGCTACGTCTCGCAGGGTGGCGACTGCGGTTCGGTCATCTCCCATCGCATGGCGCTGCAGAAGGTGCCTGGGCTCATTGGCATACACGTCAACATGCCGGGGACCGTGCCGCCGGAAATTGCATCGGTGCTGGCGGCCGGCGGGCCGACGCCGAGCGGACTGACCGAGAAGGAAAGTGCGGCATTCGATGCGCTCGACACCTTCTGCAAGGACAGTTCCGGGTATGCCGCCATGATGGTGACGCGGCCACAGACCATCGGCTACTCCCTGGTGGATTCACCTGTGGGTCTTGCCGCCTGGATCTACGAAAAGTTCGCGCAGTGGACCTATAGCGGTGGCGACCCCGAGCGGGTTCTGACCAAGGACGAGATGCTCGACGACATCTCGCTCTACTGGCTCACTGAATCCGGAACCTCCGCGGCGCAGATCTACTGGGAAGACCACTCCAACAATTTCAATGCCGTGGACATTGCCGATCTTCCGGTCGCCGTGACGGTATTCCCCGGCGAAATCTACTGCGCGCCGCGAAGCTGGGCCGAGCGCTGCTACCACAACCTCATCTATTTCCATGAGGCCAAGGCCGGCGGGCATTTCGCTGCCTGGGAACAGCCGGAAATCTTCACGCAGGAGGTCCGTGCCGCTTTCAGATCGCTGCGCTGATCGAAGATCCGATGTCATACAGGATGCATGCCATGACTACCCAAGCAAAACGACTCTACACAGCGAAGGTGCACACAACGGGCGGCCGGGAGGGCGGCTCACGCAGTTCCGACGGCAGGCTGGACATCAGGCTCTCGACGCCCGGCGGCGCGGGCAGCGGCACCAATCCCGAACAGCTTTTTGCTGCCGGTTGGTCGGCATGTTTCGAGGGCGCGATGGCGATCGCCGCGCGCAAAATGAACGTCGTGCTGCCAGCAGACCTTTCGATCGATGCGGAGGTTGATCTCAACAGCGGCGACGGCGCCTTCTTTCTCAGCGCCCGGCTCAATGTGAGCCTGCCAGGGATGGATCGCAACGACGCCCGGGCCGTTGTCGATGCTGCTCATCAGACCTGTCCCTACTCGAAGGCCACGCGCGGCAACATCGAAGTCGAAATCAACCTGATCTAGTCCCTCGGTTTCGGCACTGCCGCGACTGCCCTGGAAACATGAACAAGGTAGTAGTCCCATGAACGCAATCAAAATTCCGGAAGTCGTCGACCATCATCGCCGACGCCTGTTCGGCATCGCGACCGCGACCGTGGCGTTGGCTCAGTTAGGAGCGGTCCGAACCTCCACTGCTCAGGGCGGGACGCAGACGACATTAGCCGGCGGGACAGGATCGCGAAACTCATTCGCATCGCTGAAGCAGATCGAGGCTGGTCTGCTCACCGTCGGGTATGCCGAGGACGGCCCGGCGGATGGGCCACCCGTCATACTGCTGCACGGCTGGCCCTACGACATCTACAGCTATGTCGATGTCGCGCCGCTGCTTGCAGGAGCCGGCTATCGGGTCATCATGCCCTATCTGCGCGGCTACGGCACGACGCGGTTCCTATCGGATGCCACTCTTCGCAACGGCCAGCAGGCTGCGCTGGCGGTCGATATCATCGACCTGATGGATGCCCTGGGCGTCGAAAAAGCGATCGTCGCCGGCTACGACTGGGGCGCGAGGACGGCAAATATCCTTGCCGCGCTCTGGCCGGAGCGCTGCAAGGCCATGGTTTCGGTCAGCGGCTATCTAATCGGCAGCCAGGCGGCCAACAAGGCGCCGCTACCGCCACAAGCCGAACTGCAATGGTGGTATCAGTTCTATTTCGCGACCGATCGTGGCCGTGCCGGCTATGCGCAATACACGGACGACTTCGCCAAACTGATCTGGCGGCTCGCCTCGCCGCGCTGGAACTTCGACGACGCGACCTTCGCCAGAAGCGCCGCTGCGTTCAAAAACCCCGACCACGTCGACATCGTCGTCCACAACTACCGTTGGCGGCTCGGCCTTGCTGAAGGCGAGCGCCGCTATGACGAACTGGAGGAAAAGCTTGCCAAGCGCCCGGAGATCGACGTGCCAACGATCACGCTGGAGGGCGACGCGAATGGTGCTCCACATCCCGATCCCGACGCCTATGCGAAGAAATTCTCCGGCAAGTACGAGCATCGGCTGATCACCGGCGGCATCGGGCATGACCTGCCGCAGGAGGCGCCTGATGCCTTCGCCACGGCCATCATCGATGTCGACAAGTTCTGAACGCGGACGGAGCGAGCGCATGAGACGCAATCTTGCAATTGCAGCCGTCATCGCCGTGTCGATCGCTCTCGCTATCGGCTGCGTTGAGATCGACAGCGTTCGAGTTAAGAACGCGGAAGCCTCGCCGATCTTGGCGTGACGATCCCGGTCGGTTACCGCAGCTGGGAACCAGGACCTGGCCACCTGGTCGCAGGCATGCGGTCTAGCCTGCGACCTTGATGAGCGCCCGCTCCATGGCTGCAAGGAAGAGGTCGACATGCTCGGCCTGGCAAACGAGCGGCGGGCGCACTTTGAGCGAATCCTCGTTGGCCCCTGTCGTGCTGACAAGGACGCCGTCGTCGCGCAGTGCGTTCACGACATCCAGCGCCATTGCCCGCCGGCTTGCCGCCGGGGCACCCTCACGCCCGATGTCGATGCCAAAGAACAGACCGGCGTTTCGGATAGCGCGAACTCCATATGGCTGCTGTGCGATTTTCTCCAGCCCGGCTCGGAGGCGCTGGCTCATGGCAAGCGCTTTCTGGGGGATCTGGTCGCGCTGCAGGATCGCCAGCACGGCGTCGGCGGTCGCTATGCCAACCGTATTTCCGGCGAACGTGTTGGAGTAGCGAGCGGTTGCGCCAAATTGCTCCATCGGTGCTTTGCGACCAACGACCGCGCCAATTGGAAATCCGTTGCCCATCGGCTTGCCGAGGGTAGCGAGATTGGGAACGATCCCGTGCCGTTCAAAGCCCCACATATGAGCGCCGGTTCGCCCAAAACCCGGCTGAACTTCGTCGGCGATGACGAGACCACCTGCCTCCCGCACCGCCGCAACTCCACCGGCGATGAAGCCGGGGGGATCGACCCATACGCCATCGCTGGAAAAAACACTGTCGATGAGCAGGGCCGCAACGCCGATGCCACGACGGTTCAGATCTACGATGGCCGCGCGTACTTGCGCCTCGAAAAAGTCCGCAGCCTGGGCTTCCGGCACACCCTCCGGCCCCGGCAGGGAGACCATGCGCACGAATGGGCTGAGCTTGACGGCGTCGCCCAGGTTCGGGGAAACCGCAGCGACAGCCGCGCTGGTGCCGTGATAGGCGTAGGTCGAGACGATCACGCCTTCATTGCCGCTCGCAAATCGCGCGATACGCAGGGCCAGATCGTTGGATTCACTCCCCGTGCAGGTAAAAACCACCCGGTCGAGCTCGCTTGGGAAAGTGTCGACCAGTCGCTCGGCATAGTCGATAAGTTTTGGCTCGAGATAGCGCGTGTTGGCGCTTATCCGGCCCGCCTGTTCAGCCATTGCGGCGTTTACTTCTGGGTGGCAATGGCCGAGCGACGGCACGTTGTTGTAGAAATCAAGATAGGCACGCCCGTCAGGGTCGTAGAGCCACATGCCTTCGCCGCGAACGAAGTGCACGGGCCGGCGGTACTGAAGCCGATAGGAGGCCCCAAGTACTTCGTCACGGCGAGCAATGAGCTCGGACTCGCGCCTCGGAAGATCGGATTCGCCGGGCCTGTAGCGATTAGGCATGAGATCTGTGGACATGTGCTGCTGCCTATCTGAAAGAGTACCTTGATCAATTCGCGGTTCGTCTTTTGGCTACCGTGCCGGTCGAGCGAACCGAGATGCGTTACGGCTGAAACGACGACATTGCCGCCAGGACGGCTGCCTCGCCCGATGCGACACCAAGAGGCGCCAGGATGGAAAGTCCGTGCTCGGCACGCGAGACATTCTTTTTGATGTATTGGGCATCGGCCGGAAAAAGGTGGGACCGCCAGTAGTTGACCAGGATCAACGCGCTTTGTCGCGCCCGCATCAGTCCGACGAGCAATTTTGCTTCCAGTGCCGAAAGTGCAATGACAGAGGCATAGCCGGCAATAAGATGCTCGGCTCCACCCAAAGGAAGTGTCGAATCCCCTACGACGTGACTTGCTGCGATCGCCAGGTCCTGGATCCTGGGGCTCCAGCAGCCATCGCCGAAATCGATAAAACCCATTCCCTGGCCAGTCACCATCATGTTGAATGGGCTGGGATCATTATGCGTTACCTGCCACGCCACATCAGAGATTTGTGGCTCAACGAACTCCGCATACTCCGCCATCGCGACGCGTACGCTCTCGGCAATGCTCCCGGATGGCAGGTATTGCTCCAGTTCCATCAACCTCGACCAGCAACCGACATGCCAAAGAACGGGACGGTGAGCCGCGGGCACACTGACCAGCTCAAGAGCCAGGTCCAGCCGGGCGAGAGCGCTGCCGGTTCGAAAAAGCAGGTCGGGAGTTGGCGTCGCCTGGTGCAGCGGAATGCCCTCGATCCGGGTCTGCAAGTACCCGCATGTCCCCTCTTGCTCGAACATCCCCTCTTGCTCAAACATCAACGCGCCGCTGGTCGTGCGGAGCACTTCGGGTGCAACGAAGCCCGTGAACCCTTGCAATCCGGCCATGGCGGCGGTTTGAAAACGAAAGCTGTCGACCGCCTCCGCTGTTGCCGACGTCTTCAGGATCAACCGGCGGCCGTCCGACAGGTTGACCTCAATGGTGCGCTCAACCTCGGAGGACAATGTCGCGATCGATCCCGTCAATCCGTAATGGCGCTTCAGCAGTGCCGCCGACATGTCCGGTTCGGAAGCGCCCGGCCGCATCGCCAGGCTTGCGGCGGCAGCGCGAAAATAGGCTTCGGTTGAAGCTGCCGCGTAAGGCAGATGGTCGCATCCTGCCGTCATGGAGCCATCGAGTTGACCAGCTTCCTCATCGGGGACCAGATCACCATAAGCGCCCAATTCGAAAGATCCTCGCCTGTTGGGGACGGTTGTTCTTCATGCTTCGACAGATGGAGCGCTCCAGCGATGACGCCCCGCAGTTCCATTTCTCGCGGTATGTCAGACTGCATCGCTGGCCGCCCTCGAAATGGACGCAGTGCTCTGCGGGTCTCCGGCCTATCCTCGCCCTCAGAGTCCGAAAACGCCCGGTAGCTGCGTCACGTCACGGATTTCGGTGTATTCGTAAAAGGGGTTGGCCGGCTCGTGGCTGCGATTGACCCAGACCTTGCTCTTGATCCCCAGATCATAGGCGGACATCAGGTCGTGGCGGAAAGACGAGGACACATGCGTGATATCCTCCGGGCCGCAGCCCAGCATGTCGAACATGTATTCGAACGCCTTGAAGTGCGGCTTGTAGGCACCCGCCTCTTCAGCGGTCAAGACGGCATGAAAGGGCGCACCGAGCTTTGCCACGTTCGACGGAATCTGGGCCACCATGGAGTTCGTCAGGGTGACCAACGGAATTTCCTTGGCCAGTTTGGCCAATCCCTCGGGAACGTCCGGATGCGGCCCCCAAGTCGGGATGCGGTTGTAGATCGTTTCGGCGTCTTCGGCACGGAATGCGACGCTGTTGCGGCGGCAGGTGCGTTCCAGTGCGTTGTGAACGACATCTGCATACGGCTTCCAGTCCTGCAGCACCTCGTCGAGGCGGTAGCCCTGGAAGTTTCTGATGAATTCGTCCATGCGCGGCCCATCCAGAAGATGACCGAACAGGTGCCTGGCGGCTTCCGCCATTTGGAAATTGATGAGCGTGCCGTGGCAATCAAACGTCACGTATTTCGGCCGGAAGCAATCCATGTCCTTGGTTCCTGTCAATCTGCCCTATCAGCCGAGCATAATCGCAGGCGTCCGGCAGAATGTGCGGCAATGCATGGTCATTCAGCACAAGGCCCTCCGGTCGACCGCCAAACCAGCACGCCCTTTCGCAGCGCTGTCTCTTTCGCCCCGCCTGAGCCGATACGGGCGCAAAGGCGACCTTATTTTCTTAGTTTAGCTGTTCTCAAGCACCTGCCGCTTGAACGATGTCTCGGACTCTGCGGTCAGCCAATCGCGCAATGCGGAGAGGCCGGTTGAAACAATGATCGACTTCGGATGGATCAGGCCGTAGTCCGTCCCGTCGCAATCAAAGCCGAGTGGTGCTTCCAATCGCCCATTCGCGACGTCATCCGTTGCAATCGCCTGGGGGGCAAGAGCAACGCCAAGACCACCCAGGGCCGCTTCTGCCATCAGGAAATGATGATCCAGCAATCGGGTCGTTCGAGGACGCGGCGCGTCCATGTGCGCGTCGAGCCACGCTTCCCAAGCATCCGGTCGCGTCCGTGATCCGAGCGCCACATAGTCGCCACTCTCGAACCGCTTGCGCAGGGATGGCAGCATGACCGGACCGACGCGCTCGGGCATCAGCCTGATGATGGTCCATTCCGGGTCCACCGGAAAATCGAGACGGCGGATCGCAAGCGTCACCCGGTCACGCGCGAAGTCGAGCCCTCCGCCGCCGGTCGACAGATGCACCTCGACATCCGGGTATCGATCCTGAAACCCAGACAGGCGCGGGATCAGCCAGCGCATCGCCAGCGAGCGCTCGCAGGACAAGATGATCGGAATGGGCGTCGAGCTGGATCTGATCTCTGCCAAGGCATCAGTGATTAAATGGAACGCCTTGCCGGTCGCCTCCGCCAGCTTCGCGCCATCGGAGGTCAGACGCACCCCGCGCCCGTCCGCTTCGAGCAAGCGCAAGCCAAGATCGGCGGAGAGTTTGGAGACGCGACGGCTGACTGCACCATGCGTCAGAGCGAGTTCGGCCGCCGCAGTACGCACAGACCCCAGACGCGCCACTGTTTGGAAGGCACGCAGATCGTCGAGTGAAGGTACTTCAGAGCGCTTCATTGGTGATTTCATATCACCATAAATCGTCAGATCATATCGATATTCGGTTCCGACCGTTCTGCTATTCTCACCGACATGAAGCAGACCACATCTCTCCTCGTCGGGATAGTCGCCGACGATCTGACCAGTGCTACCGACGGCGCGGCCGCCTTTCTCGCGAGAGGCTTTGCACCTGTGATCAAGCGACAGGTCGACGGCGCGGAGAATGGAGCGATCGCTTCGATCGATACCAACAGCCGCGCCTCCGACATCTGGCAGGCGACAAGGGCTATCGCCTACGCTGTGTCGGCCCTCTCGAATGCCCGCCTTCTGTTCAAAACGATCGATTCGACCCTGCGCGGCCATATCCGCGAGGAAGTCGCCGCCGCCTTTCGCGCCAGCGGCCGGAGCAGGCTTGTCATCGCTCCAGCCTTTCCCGAATCGGGGCGGCTCACCGTCGGCGGGATCCAGACGGTGAACGGCATCCCTGTGAGTCAAACCGTCTACGGCCGTGATCCAGTCCATCCCGCAGGCACGTCGGACATTGCCGATCTGGTCGACCCGTCCCTAGGGATACCGATCATTCTCGCAGCAAACAGTTCCGGCGATGCGGCGACGAACGCATCCATTCTGATCCTCGACGCCGACAGCCAGGACGTACTGAACCGGCAGGTCGCCAGCATCCCCAATCCTGAGACTGTTCTTTGGGTGGGCTCTCCTGGTCTCGCCATCGCGCTGGCATCGCTGGTACCTGCCGTGCCGGATGGGCCCACGGCAACCGGCCAAACCGCCGGGCGGCTGGTGATCGTCGCAGGAAGCGCCAATCCGGTGACGCGCGTCCAATGCGAGACCTTGCGTGTACGAGGCGTTCCCGTCGTCAGCGACCTGGCCGACGCACCCAGCGACGCCCGTGTGATTTGCCTTCGGGCACCGCTGCAACGGCAGGAGAATGCCAGCGCGGTGATGACGAACCTCGCCGGACAAGCAGCCGCAGCGGTCGCCCGGCGCGACTATGACGCGGTGATCGCCACCGGCGGCGAGACGATGGCCGCGATCCTCGACCGCCTCGGCATCAACGGGTTCCTTCTCACCCGCGAGTTGGAGCCCGGCTTTCCGGTTGGCCGCGCCGAACGGGCGGATGGAGAGCCGCTCACCATCGCCATGAAGGCGGGAGGCTTCGGCTCACCCTCTGCACTCCTTGATGCCGCCCGCGACCTGCTGGCAAACCGCTTTCACGAAAGGCTCTGATCGATGACCGCCCATGACGCTCCTCTCGCCGTGACCATGGGTGATCCCTCCGGCATCGGCCCCGAGATCATCGCAAAAATGTATCTCCGTCGACCGGACAAGCGACACTGGATCGTCGTCGGTGATCCGCTGGTGATGACCCACGCCCTTTGCGCACTCAATTCTGATGTGCGGATCCGGCCGATCGCCTCCATCGATGAGACCGTGCTCGATGACGGAACCCTCAACGTGCTTTGCTCCTCGCAGCTTTCCGCCCTGCCACCGGTCAGGCAGGTTTCGGCCGTCAGTGGACGCGCGGCGTTCGACGCCATCGTTGTCGCGATCGGACTGGCGCGGGACGGTTGGGTGGGCGGCATCGTAACGGCGCCGATTCACAAGGAGGCCCTCGCAGCAGCCGGTTTGCACTATCCCGGCCACACCGAAATCCTGGCCGATCATGGCGGGGCTCCCAAGGTCGCCATGATGCTGGCGAACGAGGACATTCGCACGGTCCTCGTCACCATCCATTGTTCGCTGTCCGAGGCGATCCGCAAAGGCGATTTCGCGGCGCAGATGGATGCCATCCGGTTGGCCGATGCCGGTGCGAAGGCGCTCGGCATCTCCCATCCGCGCGTCGCCGTCGCCGGCCTCAATCCGCATGCCGGCGAAGGCGGTCTCTTCGGAGACGAGGAAATCCGCATCATCCGGCCGGCGATCGAGGCGGCCCGTGCCGAAGGTATCGACGCCTCCGGCCCATGGCCAGGCGACACCGTGTTCATGCAGGCCCGCAAGGGCCGGTTCGACATCGTGGTCGCCCAGTATCACGACCAGGGTCTCATCCCGGTCAAATATATGGGCCTCGACCATGGCGTGAACGTCACGCTGGGCCTGCCATTCGTGCGCACCAGCCCCGATCACGGCACCGCCTTCGACATCGCGGGGTCCGGCGTTGCCGACCCCTCCAGCCTGGAGACCGCCTTCGACTACGCCCTTAGGCTGAAGGCCTCCCTCCCCTAACCAGAAAGCCGTCATCCCATGACCCAATTCGACTTCATCTTCATGCTGACACGCAACGACCGCACGGTGACCGACGCCGCCGTCCACGCCGAAACGGCGCTCGGAGCCGGAATCCGCCACATCGGCTTCAAGGACATCGGCCTGCCGCTCGACGCGCTTGCCGCCCTCGCCCGCCAGATCCGCGAGGGCGGAGCCAACACTTATCTCGAAGTTGTATCGCTCGACCGCGACAGCGAGATCCGCTCGGTCAAGGCGGCGATCGACCTCGGCGTCGACTTTCTTCTCGGTGGCACCCATGCCGAAGACGTGCTGCCGCTGCTGGAAGGGACGCCCATCCGCTACTATCCGTTTCCGGGTCGCATCGTCGGGCACCCGAGCATTTTGGAAGGATCTCAGGCCGAGATCGTCAACAGCGCCGTCGCGCTCGCCAGCCATCACGGTGTCGCCGGTCTCGACCTTCTCGCCTACCGTTCGGCAGGCAATGTGCCGTCTCTGATCGACGCTGTGTGCCGGGCCGTGCCCAAGCCCGTTATCGTCGCGGGATCGGTGGACCGGCCGGATCAGATCAAGACCATTCGCAACAGTGGCGCAGCAGGATTTACCGTCGGCACCTCCGCGCTGGACGGCCGGTTCCCGGCGGAGGGTCCCGCACTGGAATTCCAGCTGCGGGCGATCTCGGCGTGCCTCGAAGGACATCAAGAGAGCGTGGGAGGTTAGTCCTGGTCAAAATAATCACAAATTGAACCCAGCACGGCGGAGCTTCGCGCAATCGAGGAAGCTCCAGACCAGAGTTCTCTGCCACTCCATTCGATCGCATAGACAAACGCCCTGTCGACGCACCTGCCCGCGCGCCGTCGCAACATCGAGGTCTTTGATGCCACGCCCGATCGTCGAACGGGCCAGACCGGTGATCTCAGACACCACCGCAAGCCCACAACCCGCAGCACGAGCCTCACTCGCAGCGAATACCCGGCGGCCACGCTCGTCCGCTTCGAGCGGTCCGCCTCCACCGCTGCTCGATTCCGCGTCGGTCGATCATGCCCGATCGGTAACCCACAAAGCGACCGAATAGAATCGCAACCTGATGAGTCAAACCGACGCAGACGTCACCAAATCCGATTCAGTCATCAATCGACATGTTCTAACTGATTACCGATCCGCTCAGCCTACAGGCGTAGACGGCAGCTGCGCCCTCTGCGCCAGGCGAATGTCGCCTAGAAATAGCCGAGGATGGATTTGACCTCGAGGTACTCCAACATGCCTTCGATGCCATATTCGCGTCCGTTTCCGGACTGCTTGAAACCGCCAAACGGGGCGTGCGGGTCCCAGGCGGGGTAGTTGAGATGAACCTGACCGGCGCGGATCCGCGAGGCGACGTCCCGGACGGCGCCCATATCCGTGCCCTGCACATGGGCCCCCAGGCCGTAGACCGTATCGTTGGCGATAGTGACGGCCTCCTCGACTGTGTCGTAGGGGATGATGCACAGAACTGGCCCAAAAACCTCTTCCTGGGCAATGCGCATGCCTGTGCGCACGTCGGAAAAGATGGTCGGCTTGACATAGAACCCGACGCTCAGATCGTCCGCGCGACCCGACCCGCCGGTGAGGAGCCTGGCGCCCTCTGAAATGCCGACGCCGATCATGGTTTGGATGCGGTCGAACTGGGAACGGTTGGCGATTGCACCGTGAGTGGTGGTTTCCGAAAGCGGATCGCCGACGATGATCTGGGCTGCGGCCCTCCTGGCGATTGCCTCGATCTCGGACAGCCGCTCGCGCGGCACGATCATGCGCGTCGGCGCGCTGCATGACTGGCCGAGATTGCGGAAGGCGGCGGCTACGCCCCGTGAAACGGCACGGTCGAGATCGGCGTCGGGCAAAATCACGTTCGGCGACTTGCCGCCGAGCTCCTGCGACACGCGCTTGACCGTCGGCGCGGCGGCCTGGGCCACCGCGATGCCGGCACGGGTGGAGCCGGTAATGGAGATCATGTCGACATCCCTATGGGAGGCGAGACCCATACCCACGCCTGGGCCGTCACCATTGACGAGGTTGAAGACACCGGCAGGGAAGCCGGCTTCCTCAATCGCCTCGGCAAACAGCAGCGCGTCCAAAGGAGAGAGCTCGCTTGGCTTCAGCACGACCGTGCAGCCTGCGGCGAGCGCCGGCGCAACCTTGGCGGTGATCTGGTAGAGTGGCCAGTTCCAGGGCGTGATCAGGGCGCAGACACCGATCGGTTCGTGGGTGACGGCGGTGTGGCCGCGCTGCTCGACGAAGGGGAAGGTTTTCAGGACATCGCGAGCGACTTGCACATGGGCGATCGCGAGCGGCACCTGCGCGGTGCGCGCATATCCGATCGCCGCTCCCATCTCGAGGCTCAAGCATTGCGCAAGCAGTTCATTGCGCGCTTCGAGCAGCGCCTGCAGGCGATCAAGCAGACCCGCGCGGTATTCCGGCCTGGTACGGCTCCAGGTGGCGAACGCCCGGCGGGCCGCTGCAACGGCCGCGTCCACATCCCAGCTGTTTCCGAGCGGAAACCGGGCCACGACCTCTTCGGTGGCGGGATTCACGACGACGCTCTGGGCGGTGCCCCTCGGCTCGACCCATTGACCGTCGATGAAGAACTTGTCCAGACGGCCGTTGCGGGACAGGTGTTCGAGGGGCGAGTTCATGTGACAAGGTCCTTCACGCGGTAATAGGCGCCGAGGATCGGCAGGAACCAGGGACGCCCGAAATAACCAGGAATCGCCGGCCAGTCGAAATCCTTCCAGGGGTTCAGGTCCGGACGCCCGTCCATGACATCGGCCATGATGCTGCCCATCAGCGTCGACATATGGGTGCCGTGCCCGCTATAGCCCATCGAGTAGTAAATTCCGTTGCGCTCTCCGGCACGCGGCAGCCGGTCGCGGGTCATGTCGACCATGCCGCCCCAGCAGTAGTCGATGCGGATGTCGGCCAGTTCCGGATAGACCTCGACCATCGCCGCTTTCAGGATCCGGCCGCTCTTCTCGTCGGACTGCGGGTTGGATACTGCAAACCGGGCCCGCCCGCCGAACAGCATGCGATTGTCCGGCGTCAGCCGCCAATAGAAAACGAGATTGCGCGTGTCGACGACATTGCGTCGGGTCGGCATCAGGCGCTCGAGTTGCGAAGACGACAGCGGTTCCGTCACGACCAGGAAGGCGCCGACCGGCACGATGCGGCGGCGGATCCATCCGAGCGGACCGACCTGGGAAATGCCGCTCGCCAGCAGGACCTGCCGCGCGACGATCTTGCCTCGCGGCGTCTCGACCTCATGCCCGTCGGCGACCTTGCGCAGAGCCATGACGGGGGCGTTTTCATAGACCTCCGCGCCGCGCCGCGCCGCCGCGGTCGCCAGCCCCCTGACGAACCGGCCGACATGCATGCTGGCACTCTTGGGAAACAGCAGCCCGCCATAATAGCGGTTGGTGCCGACTTCGTCTCGCAGGTCGGCGCGCGCGATCATCCTCGTTCCGGGATCGACATTTGCCGCCAAGAGTTCCTGGCTGCGCGCCAGCACGTCGTAGTGCTCGGGCTTGGCGGCAAGCTTCAGCTTGCCGACGCGGGAGAAGCTGCAGTCGATCTTTTCTTCCTGCACCAACCGCTCGACCATATCGACGCCGGCGTCGAAAGCCTTGTAGAGGGCGTTTGCGGCCGGCTTGCCGTGCTTGCCGGCCATGATTGCATAGTTCTGGGCAAAACCGTTGTTGCACATCCCGCCATTGCGGCCGGAAGCGGCGTTGCCGATCGTTTCGGCCTCCAACAGTGCAACCCGGGCGCCCTTTTTGGCGAGGGCAAGCGCCGCGGAGGATCCGGTCAGGCCGCCGCCCACAACCGCCACATCGTAGTGGCCTTCGAGCGGTTTGGACGCGCCCTCATTGAACGGCTGAGAGGTATCCAGCCAATAAGATGTAAACTTCATGATTGCACCACCAGTGCGTCAGTTTGCACGGGCGCCATGCAAAGCGTTGCGATTGCAGCCCCTACCATCCGCGGATCCGCTCCCAACGGGCTTCGATCCGGGGACTGTCCCCGTTGACGACGCTGTAGAAGTGGTGCTGGGCGGCCATCGCGCAGGCATGGTTGGGCAGAATCCGGACCCGAGCCCCGAGCGGCAAATCGGGCATGGACTTTCCAGAACCGGCACGAATGGCGAGGATACCGTGTTCCTGGCTGGCCTGCGCCACGATCACATCTTCAAGCACCCGCCCCTTTTCATCGCAGACCACGCCGTAACCCTGGTCGACCTGCTGGTTTGCGGTTCCGCGGTCGCGCGAAAGCGCCATCCAGCCCGCGTCGACCAGCACCCATCCTTTTTCCGGCTTGGACCCGATCACCGTGGCCAACACGGAAATCGCGATATCGTCGAGACGGCAGACCCCTACCCCGTGCTGGACGAGATCGAAGAACATGTAGACCCCGGCGCGCAGCTCCGTGACGCCTTCGAGGTTCTCGGCGAAGTGCGCCGTCGGCGTCGAGCCGAGGCTGACGATCGGGCAGGCATGGCCGTGGGCGCGCAAAGTTTCGGCGGCGCGCACGGTGGCCGAACGCTCGTCCTCGGCTGCCATGACCAGCGCATCGGGCGTGCTCAAGCCATAGGACTCGCCGGCATGGGCGAGGACGCCGACCAGGTTGGCGCCAGCTGCGACGATCCTGTCGGCCACATCGAGCAGCTTGGGATCGTCCGGCTTCAATCCGCCGCGATGGTCGTCGCAGTCCAGTTCGATGAAGACGGACGGCGTCACACCGATGGCTTCGCGTACACCGGCCAGGGCGTCGGCCTGCTCCACGGAATCGAGCAGCAGCTTCACATCAGCGCCGGTGCGGCGACAAAGCTCCATGGCGCGGACGGCCGACGCCGGCGACATGCCGACTGCATAGGTGATGTCGCGAAAGCCGTGGCCGGCGAAATACTCCGCCTCGGCGATGGTCGAGACCGTGATCGGGCCGGGTTCGCCGGGGAACACATGTCGGGCGACGTCGATGCTTTTGGCCGTCTTCATATGCGGGCGCAGCACTACGCCAAGCTCTCTGGCATGCTCGGCCAGACGCTGGATGTTGCGCTCGATCCGCCCCCGGTCCAGAAGCAGCGACGGGGTGATGAGGGCATCGATCGTTTGTGCCGCCTCACGGATATTTACATTCGTATCCATCGCTCTCCTACCTCATTCCTCAACCGAACGACTGATTTGCCAAGGCATACATGCCGGCCGTCCCGTCTGAGACGGCCCGTAGCCCCTTGACCATCGCGATCACAGCACCGACACGCGCGAGGCCCAGGCTATCCAGCCAGTCGCCCGATCCGTGTTCGGCATAGACGTCGATGCGCACGAATTGGCCGTGTAGCGTCGCAAGCTGCGCCAGGATCAGGAGCCGCGCGTCCTGGGCGCTTTCGGCTGCAACAGGGCCGACCACGTAGCCGCGGCCGAACCGCCTGGCGATGGCGTAGCCTGCAATCCGCCCCGCGCGTTCGATGACCGAAACATTGCCAGCATCAGCGAGCGCAGCCACCATCGACGGCCGGGGCATGCCTGTCGCCCGCTCGTCGAAGGCCTGGATCGCCGCGAGGTCGGAGACCGTCGCCTGACGGATGTCGTCGCGCGCACCCTGCGTCACGGCAACGGTCAGCGGGCCCTGGTGCTGAACCACCGTACCCCAGGCATTGAAGCCGCGTCGCTTGTAGAGCGCGAGCCCCTCTTCCGTCGAATTGAGCAGCACGTTGCGCCCGTCCGTGGCCTGAAGCAACCCGTCAAAAAGCCGGGAGCCGTTGCCGCCGCCTTGCGCGGAGCCGGTGACTATGATCATCCCGGCAGTGGCATAGGCCTGTCCGTAATTCCAGGACATGGCAGTGCCGATCACCTGTCCTGCCCGCTCGAGGACCAGCCCATTGCCGAACTTCACGGCAAATTCCCAGTCCTCCTGGCGATAAGGCCAGCCCATCTCCTGCGACAGCTTCAGCGCGCCCGGCACATGGCGGGTCTCGAATTTCATCAGCTCGGTCGGGGCGCTGACGCTATCCCTGTCATGATCAACGGCCATAGGTGCAACGCTGTCGCTTGATCCAAAGTCACATTTGTAGTCAGACCTTAGAGTGGCGTCCGGCGGGCAGATTTCGCTGCTGTTATGCCCCTTCAATTCAGCGGGATCATTCGTTTTGAGCCGTCCGTCGGCATGCCATATGGCGCAAATCGGGCGAGGAATGCGGCAAGACCACTCGGGCGTCGTCAGGCGAGGTGCAGTGCAGACCTCGGCGGCATCTTTCGGTCGCAGCCTGCCACGCGCCTGACCAACCTCAATGCAATTTGAGACGCGGACGGACAACCCGGTTGACATGGCCGACCAGGATAAGAGCCAGGCCCTTGATCCAGCCATGTATGGCCACCAGGTGCATGCGGTACAAAGACACGTAGATCATCCTGGCGAGCCGCCCTTCGATCGCCATCCGCCCTCCGACGAGATTTCCCATCAAGCTGCCGACGGTGGAAAACCGGCTCAACGACACGAGCGAGCCCTTGTCCCGATAGACAAATGCTTCCGGCGTTTCCCCGGCAATCAAGTGAAGAATGTTGCGATAAGCGGTCGATGCCATCTGGTGGGCGGCCTGAGCGCGTGGCGGCACCGGGCCGCCCGCCCCTTCCGGCTTGAAAAAGCAGCAATCGCCGATAGCGAAGATGCGCTCGTCCCGGCTCGTTTGGAGGGTGGGAAGGACGACAAGTTGCCTGCTGCGCGCCACCTCAAGTCCGTCGAGCTCTCCCAGAATATTTGCCCCCTGCACTCCTGCAGCCCAGACGCAAATATTGGCGTGTATCTGCTCCCCGGTAGCACACCTCAGTCCCTGTTCCGTTGCTTCGGATACAGCCGTGTTTGCGAGCACCCGGACGCCGAGGGCCTCAAGTTCCTGATGCGCGGCCTTTGCTAAAGCTTCTGGGAGAGCCGGAAGAATCCGCGGCCCGGCCTCTATCAAAGTGACCCTCAGCCGGGTCTCGTCGAAGACTTCCAGGCCATAATGTCTGAGAGATGATGCAGCATTGTAGAGTTCAGCAGCGAGTTCGACGCCTGTCGCACCGCCACCTACGATAGCTATATCAACAAAGGCGTCGTCGGTTGAATCAGCTGACATTGTCCTGGAAACTCGAAGACAATGATTCAACAACTTCAATCGAAAGCGATCCGCTTGGTGACGGTCTTCGAGGAAAAGGCAATGATCCTTGACTCCGGGAGTGCCGAAGTCGTTTGAAACCGACCCGATTGCGATAACGAGGTAGTCGTATCGGAGCCGATGTCGACCGACCAGTTCCGACCCGTCATCGTCGAATATCGGTGCCACTGTGACCTGCCGCGCGGTGCGATCGATGGCCTCCAGCGACCCGTAGAAGAAGCGGTAGCCCCAACGGTGCCCGTGGCCGCGGTAGCCCACTTCGTCAAGATTTGCGTCGAGTGATCCGGCCGCAACCTCATGGAGCAGCGGCTTCCAGACATGGGTGTGGTTCCGCTCGACAAGAATGATATCGAAATCCTTGCGGCCGAGACGTGCTCCGAGCCGGCGCACGAGTCCAAGACCTCCAGCCCCACCGCCAACGACGACAATTTGGGTCTTCATTCGTGCTTGCCCGGTCCGTAGCGGAATGCTTCTCGACATGACCAACCGCCTGTCAGCGGCTGGTGCGCCGGATGGCAATCAAGTCCTGGATTCGATAGCCCTGAATGATAAAGAAGCGTCATCATCGCCCTCACGAACTCAAAAATCGCGCTATTCCCGGACGTTCACGCCGCGAATGGCGAGCCCTGTAGTCCAGCCCCAAGGCCGCCCTCACCAATCCATGACAACCTTGCCGGAATTGCCGCTCTTCATCGCCTCGAAGCCGGAAATATAGTCGTCAACGCCGATGCGGTGGGTGATCAGGCCGCCGACATCGAGCGGACCCTGCACCAGCGCGATCATCTTGTACCAGGTCTCGAACATCTCGCGGCCGTAAATGCCCTTGAGATGCAGCATCTTGAAGATGACCTTGTTCCAGTCGATCTCGAAGCCGGTCGGCGCAATGCCCAGAATGGCGATCTTGCCGCCATTGTTCATGGCGTCGATCATGTCGCGGAAGGCGGGTGCCGCACCCGACATTTCGAGACCGACGTCAAAACCTTCGGTCATGCCGAGCGCCGGCATGACATCGCGCAGCTTTTCCTTCGACGCGTCGACGACATGCTGGACGCCGAGCTTTTTCGCCAGCGCCAGCCGCACCGGGTTGATGTCGGTGATGACCACTTTTCGCGCACCGACGCACTGCGCCACCAGTGCAGCCATGATGCCGATCGGCCCAGCGCCGGTGACCAGCACGTCCTCGCCGACCAAATCAAAGGACAGTGCGGTGTGAACCGCATTGCCGAGCGGATCGAAGATTGCGGCGATCTCGTCGGGCACATCGTCGGGGATCGGCACGACGTTGTGCTGCGGAATCGCCAGATATTCACCGAAGGCGCCGGGCCGGTTGACGCCGACGCCGAGCGTGTTGCGGCACAGATGCCCCCTGCCCGCCCGGCAATTGCGGCAATGGCCGCAGACGATGTGGCCCTCGCCCGAAACACGCTGGCCGATCTTGTATTCGGTGACCGCCGCGCCGAAGTCGGCGACCGTGCCGACGAATTCGTGGCCGGTCACCATCGGCACCGGCACGGTCTTCTGCGCCCACTGGTCCCAATTGTAGATGTGGACGTCGGTACCGCAGATCGCGGTCTTCTTGATCTTGATCAGAACGTCGTTCGGGCCGATTTCCGGCACCGGCACTTCTTCCATCCAGATGCCCGGCTCGGCGCGAGATTTAACGAGTGCGCGCATCATGTTGGACATCAGCCAATCACTCCAAGTTCGCGGCCTACCTCACCGAACGCAGCCACAGCCCGGTCGATATCGGCGGTCGAATGGGCGGCCGACATCTGCGTCCTGATGCGGGCCTGGCCCTTGGGCACGACGGGGAAGGAAAAGCCGATCACGTAGATGCCGCGCTCAAGCAGCATGTCGGCCATTTGCGAAGCCAGCGAGGCATCGCCGATCATCACAGGAATGATCGGGTGGTCGGCTCCGGCCAGCGTGAAGCCCGCGCTTTCCATGTTGGCGCGGAAGCGCGAGGCGTTGTCGTAGAGCCGGCGGCGCAAGCCGCCGCCCTGCTCGATCATATCCAGCACCTTCAGCGAGGCCCCGGCGATCGCAGGCATCAGCGTGTTGGAAAATAGATAGGGCCGCGAGCGCTGGCGAAGCCATTCGACCACCGGCCTGCTCGCCGCCGTGTAGCCACCCGAGGCACCCCCCAGTGCCTTGCCGAGCGTGCCGGTGAGAATATGGACCCGGCCCTCGACGCCGCAATATTCCGGCGTGCCGCGGCCGTGCTCGCCGACGAAACCGACGGCGTGGCTGTCATCGACCATCACCATGGCATTGTGTTTTTCCGCGAGGTCGCAGACGCCCCGGAGATTGGCGATGATGCCGTCCATGGAAAAAACGCCGTCGGTGGCGATCAGCTTGAAGCGGCTGCCTTCGGCCTTCTTCAATTCCTCCTCGAGCGCCGCCATGTCGTTGTTGGCATAGCGAAAGCGTTTTGCTTTGGAGAGCCTGACGCCGTCGATGATCGAGGCGTGGTTCAGCGCGTCGGAAATGACCGCGTCCTCCTCGGAAAGCAGCGTCTCGAACAGACCGCCATTGGCGTCGAAGCAGGAACCGTAGAGGATTGTGTCCTCCATACCGAGGAAGCTCGATATCTTTGCCTCGAGCTGCTTGTGCTCCTCCTGTGTGCCGCAGATGAAACGCACCGACGCCATGCCGTAGCCGTATCGGTCGAGTGCCTGCTTGGCCGCATCGCGCAAGTCGGCGCTATCTGCGAGGCCAAGATAATTGTTGGCGCAGAAATTGAGCAGCTTGCGGCCGCCGACCTCGATCTCGGACGACTGGGGCGAGGTGATGACGCGCTCGCGCTTGTACAGGCCCTCCGTCTCGATCTGCGAAAGCAGCTCGCCAACGTGGTCTTTGAGAGTCGGTGCCATCGTGCTTCCATTTCCATTGGTGATCTTCGCGGTCTTGCTCATGCGACTTCTCCCCGGAGCACGCGCAACATACGCTCGAAGTGGCTTGGATCGTGTGCTTTGAGGAGTGCAGCTTCCCGGGGCTGGTACAGATCCCAGAGACGCGATAACCAAAAACGAAATGCTCCAGCGCGCTGCATCGCAGGAAGCAATAGGCGTTCGGGTCCAGTGAGCGCGCGAACTGACTCGTACGCGCCGAGAAAGGCGGCAACTTGCTTAGTGTCTTGGCGGCCGGTGCCACTATCGACGCACCAGTCATTGAGGCACACGGCTATATCGAAAAGAAAGGTGTCGCATCCGGCGAAGTAGAAATCGAAGACGCCGGTCAGGTGACCACCTTCAAACAACACGTTGTCGCGAAAGAGATCAGCGTGCACCGGCCCGCTTGGGAGTTCCTCGTAGGTGGAGGACACGGCGATCTGGTTCTGAAAGGCCAGTTCGCTCGTGAGCAGCGAGCGCTGTCCCTCAGATACGCAGCGGCCGACCACCGGCACCACCTCGTTCCACCATTCGAGGCCGCGCGGATTGGCCTGCCGCCGTGGGTAATCGCTCCCGGTCACGTGCATTCGCGCCAGGATCTCCCCGACAGCGCGACAATGCGACTCTGTCGACGCCGTCACGCTCTCGCCAGGAAGCCTGTTGACGATCACGGCAGGCCGGCCTTTTAGTGTGTGAAGGATTTCGCCTCTGACGTTGGCAACCGGATCCGGGACCGGCATTCGCCGCGCCGCAAGGTGCTTCATCAGGTGAAGGTAGAAGGGCAATTGCTCGAATGTGAGCCGCTCGAACAGGGTCAGCACATATTCGCCTGCCTCGGTGTCGACAAAGTAGTTCGTGTTCTCAATTCCGCTCGCGCTGCCGCGAACGGAGTTCGGCTGTCCCAGGCCCAGAGCCTGAAAGAAAGTTGCGACTTCGTTAGGTGACAACTCGGTATATACGGCCATGGCGAAAGAGGTCCCGGTCGTGGAAGCAGCCTTTCAGCAAGCCTGCAGCGTTTCAGCGATGTAGGTCTTCACGGTCTGTGCATCGGCGGGGAGCAGTTTGAACCGTCTCGGCAAACCCTCTATGCCGTCGAACCGTTGCGGAGGAACTGGCTCTCGGCCCAGGGCCTCTCTGATGGTCTCCGCAAATTTGACCGGCAGGGCCGTCTCGAGCACGATCATCGGCACATCCGAAACCGAATGCTCGCGCGCGACCTTCACGCCGTCTGCAGTGTGTGGATCGATCACCGCGTTAAAGCGGTGCCACGCGTCACGGATCGTCTGCAACCGGTCGGCGTGGGTGCTCTTCCCGCTGCGGAAACCAAAATGGTCCGCCGCCTTCCCGAAGGCGGGATCCCCGCTGAGATCGAACGACCCGCTTTCGCGCAGTTGATCGTCGAACAGCGATCTCGTCCGGCTGGCGTCGCGACCGAGCAAGTCGAACACGAAACGCTCGAGATTGGAGGCCTTGGAAATGTCCATGGATGGGCTCGAGGTTTCATAGGTATCCGCCCGGCCCCGCACGCGATACACCCCGGTGCGGAGAAACTCATCGAGCACGTCGTTCTCGTTGGTCGCAATGACGAGACGGGATATGGGAAGGCCCATCATGCGCGCGACATGACCGGCGCAGACGTTGCCGAAATTGCCCGAGGGAACGGCGAAGTCGACTTCTGACGAATTCTCTTCCGTCACCTGAAAATAGGCAGAGAAGTAATACACCACCTGGGCGACCAGCCGGGCCCAGTTGATCGAATTGACGGCGCCGATCCGGTGGCGCCTCTTGAAGTCAGCATCGCCGGACACGGCTTTCACGATGTCTTGGCAATCGTCGAACACCCCTTCGATGGCAATGTTCTGAATGTTGTCGTCCTGCAGGCTGAACATCTGGGCTTGCTGAAAGGCGCTCATGCGTCCGTGGGGCGACATCATGAAGACGCGGATGCCCTTCTTGTCGCGCATGGCATATTCCGCCGCGCTGCCCGTGTCGCCACTGGTTGCCCCGAGGATATTTAACTCCTCACCCCGCCGCGCCAGTTCATACTCGAGCAGATTGCCGAGCAACTGCATCGCCATGTCCTTGAACGCCAGGGTGGGACCGTTCGACAGTTCCGCCACATGGAGACGCGTCTCAAGCGTACGCACGGGCACGATCCTGGCGGTCCCAAAAACCTCGGGCCTGTAGGTCTTTGCACAGATGGCCTTCAGGTCAGCGGGCGGAATATCGTCGATGTAGAGCGACAGGATTTCAAAGGCGAGCACCGGGTAGGACAAGCCCCGCCACCGATCCAGCGTGGCATCATCCAGCCGAGGGTAGACCTCGGGCACATAGAGGCCGCCATCCGGGGCAAGGCCCTCAAGCAGAATCTCGCAGAACTTCCTGCGTTCGGGATGGCCGCGCGTGGAGATGTAGTGCATGTGATGCTGTTCCTTGTCGCCGCAATTGTTCGGCAAGGGTCGAGTGACCGCCACCCTTCGGCCTTCAGCGGCTGGCGCGCCACCAGGCGATACGGTCCTGCAGGGCGTAGCCCTTGATAACGGCCGGCAGGAACCACGGATTGCCACGATAGAGCGGGATGGCCGCAGGCGGTCGGAAATCGAATGCGGTGCGCGCCTGCTCGCCATGTCCCATCAGCTTGTGAGCCGCACGCGTGCCGACCCATGGCGCCCAGACCACGCCCGAACCGCAGAAGCCGGTGGCATAGACCACGCCATCCTTGTCGAAGATCCTGGGCAGCATGTCGCGGTGCATCGCCACATTGCCGAACCAGCTATGCGAAAGACGAACGTTCTCCAGTTCTGGGAAAATTTCGCCCAGCCCGTTGCGCAGACGGAGCGTCGGGGCTGCCGGATCGCCTGCACGCGAGCTGTCGCGCCCGCCGAGCAGGATGCGTCTGCCGTCCGGCGAAGGGCGGTAATAGAAGCCAAGCTCGCGGCCCTCGCCCATCATCATCCGCTTCGGCATCAGGCGCGCCATCACCTCAGGCGCGAGTTCCTCGGTGGCTATGATCCGGCTGCGAACCGGAACCAGCCGACGGCGCAGGAAGGGACTGGCGCCATCCGTGTAGCCATTTGTGCAGACCAGCACCTGGCGCGCCTGCACCGTTCCGGCCGAAGTCGCGACGCGGAACCCGGAGCTATTCCTTTCAATCGAGGTCACGGGCGTGTTCGAATGCACCGCCAGTCCCGAAGCGAGCGCCACCCGCAGGAGCTCGGCGTGGAATTTGGCCGGGTGCAGCCCACCGATGTCCATCCGGACCATGCCGCCGCGATAGAAGTCGGTGCCGACGTAGTTGCGCTGCTTTGCATATGGAACGGCGTAAGATTCGATCCCCAGTTTCCTTGCCAACGCCTCGGCGCCGCGGGCCATCTTCTCGTACTGTTCATATCCGATGGCGCCCTTGAACAGGCCAACCAGTTGAAAGTCGCAGTCGAGCTTTTCCGACTTGATGAAATCGTAAAGGAATTCGCGCGCGACCTTGCCTTCGGCCTCGATCGCCATGGCTTTTTCTTCGCCGAAGCGCCGGGTGATCGTGGCGCAGTCCAGCCGGATGCTCCCGCTGGTAATTCCGCCATTGCGCGACGAGGCCCCCTCGCCCGGATTCATCGCATCAAAAGCTGCAACCGAGCGCCCCTCGCGCGCCAGCGCAAGCCCTGCCGAAAGCCCGGCATAGCCGGCGCCGACGATCGCCACATCAACCGTCCTGGCCAGGGGCTGCAGCGGCAACGGGATGACGGGCGCCGCTTCCCACCAGTAGGGTGTGCTCTTGTCGGCGACTTTGGGCTCTTGCATGAGAGTCACTTCTCGCTGGGTTTTCGGGTGAGGCGCGGGCCGCTTTTGTCGACGAGGTCAGACACGGTCATCCCGCACGTCGAGCGCGTCACGCAGCCCGTCGCCGATGAAATTGAAGCTTGTCACGGCGATGGTGATGGCGGCCCCGGGAATGATCGCCAGCCAAGGCGCACTGTCCAGATACTGCTGGGCGCCTTCGAGCATGTTGCCCCAGCTGGGCAGCGGCGGCTGAATGCCATACCCCAGGAAGCTGATATAGGCTTCCAGGAGGATCGCGTGGGCAACCGTCAAAGTAGCGGCCACGATGATCGGGCCCATGGCGTTGGGCAGGATCTCGCGGAACATGATATGCGCGCCGCTAAGCCCCAGCATGCGCCCGGCCAGCACAAACTCGCGCTCGCGCAATGACCGCACCTCGGCCTCGACAATTCGAGCGACCTCCATCCAGCTGGTGACAGCGACGATCACGGTGACCATAGCCGGGCTCGGCTTCAGTGCCGCGGCCAAGGCAAGCAGCAGGAAGATGGAGGGGAATGACAGGAAGCCGTCGACCGTGCGCATCAGCGCTGCGCCGATCCAGCCGCCGCGGTAGCCGGCGATCACGCCGACGAGCGTTCCGATCAGCGTCGACAGCAGCATGGCAGAGAAAGCCACCAGCAGTGAGGTCCTCCCCGCCATCAGCAGTCGCGCCGCCACGTCACGCCCCAAAGGATCGGTCCCGAGATAGTGGTAGCCGGTCAGCGGCGGTGAAAAGCGGGCGCGCAAATCGATGTAGAGGGAATCATAGGGTAGGAGATGCGGGCCGAAGACGCATGCCAGCGTCAGAAGGGTGATCATCACCACCCCCAGCAACGCCAGATGATGGCTCGTGAAACGACGCACGGTGCGGCTGCGCCACCAGCGGCTTGGTCCTGCATTTGCGACGAGAGCGGTCATTTCGGGTGCCTCCTGTTGGGTGTGAGGTTACGCGCTCAACCCAGACGAATGCGCGGGTCGACGATCGCTACGGCAATGTCTGCGATCAGGTTGCCCAGGATGACGAGGATGGCCGAGAACATCAGCAGTCCCATCACGACCGGGTAGTCGCTGTAGCCTAGGCTGTCCAGGAACAGTCGACCCATCCCCGGCCAGGTAAACACTGTCTCCGTCACCAGCGCGCCGGTCAGGATGCTGGGAAGCTGGACCCCGGCCAGTGTGATCATCGGCAAGAGCGCATTGCCGACGACGTGCTTCATGATGACTCGGCGCTCGCTCAGGCCCTTGGCGCGGGCGGTCTTGACGAAATCCTGGCTGATGGCGTCGAGCGTCGCCGTGCGCATGTAGCGGCTCCAGATCGCGACATGGACCAGCGACAGCACAATGCTAGGCAGGATCAGGTGATGCAGGTAGTTCAGGACCGAACCGTCGCCGATCGTGTACATGTTGCCTGCAGGCAGCCAGCCCAGCTGCAGGGAGAAGATGTAGATGCCGACGAGCCCGAACCAGAAGGTCGGGATCGACAGCGCGACCATGGCTCCGATCGTCGCCATATGGTCGAACAGCGAATAGCGGTGCGTGGCGCCACGAATGCCGATCCAGGTGCCGATGGCGATTGCGATGGCGGTGGACGTCCCCATCAGCAGCAGCGTCGCAGGGACGTGCCGGCCAATCACTGCCAGCACAGGCGCGCCGTCGCGGAAGGAGTGTCCCCAGTCGCCCTGGAGAAGCCGCCAGGCCCAGTCGAAATATTGCACCAAAAGCGGACGGTTCAGCCCCAATTGCTCTTTCAGGCGATCGAGATCGTCCTGCGTCATGCTCGGATCGAGCCCGAATTGCGCCAGCGGCCCCCCCGGCAGCAGGTTCAGGACGAGGAACCCGATGACCGAGACGATCAGGAGCAGGATGAGGCTCTGTGAGAGCCGGTTGAGCAGGAATCCGCGCATTTCAACTCTCCTCTTTCAAGACAGCCCCGATGACTTGCGCCGCCGCCGCGAGGCGGCAGCGCAGCATGTCAGTCCTTCCAATGCCATTTGGCGGCATGCCAGGATGCAACGCGGGTATTGGAATTTGCCTCGAAACCCTCCAGCCCCTGCTTGCGGCCGAACACGTTGGTGTAGGCAAACAGAGGCAGGAACGGCAGATCCTGACGAACGATTTCCTGCACGCGCAGATAGATGGCGCGCCGCTGTTCCCGATCGAAGGTGCGGGCGCCCTTCTCGAGCAGCGCATCGACCTCCGGGTTGGAGTATTGGCCGGTGTTCGAGCCCTTTCCGCCCTTGGCGACGATCGCCTTGCTGTGCAGGCGGTTGGAAACGTCGGGGTCGCCCGAGATGAGATTGGTTACACCGGAGATGGCTGACTCGAACTGCGATTTGAGCCAGAAATCGCCCCACATGACGGCGGCCGGCAGGTTCGAGATGGTCATCTCCACCCCGATCTCGGCAAATGTCTGCTGCAGGAACTGCTGCGTCTGCTCGCGCAAATGGTTGCCGGAGGTGGTGGAGTTGGCGAACGACAGGCGCACCCCGTCCTTCACCCGTATTCCATCGGCTCCGGGTACCCAGCCGGCCTCGTCGAGGATCTGGCCCGCGCGCTCGAGGTTGAACTCCTGTGCCGGCAGGTTCGGATTGTAGTAGTACGAATTCTGCGGCATGAACGTCTCGGTCGGCTTGTGGATGCCGTAGTAAAGTGCTTCGAGGATCGCTTTCCTGTCGATTGCCAAGTAGAGCGCCTGGCGGACCGCCGGGTCCTTGAATTGCGGCTTCTCAAGATTGAGATAGATCGACTCGACCGACGCTCCAGGCTCCAGCTTGACCGCACGATCCGATAGTGTGCTGGCTTCCGCGTAGTGGTCGGCGGTTATGTATGCCTGGTCGACGAGGTCGATGTCGCCGCTCTTGAACTGGGTGTAGAGCACCGTCATGTCGGGGATGTATTTGAAGACGAGCCGCTCCAAATAGGGGCCCTCCCCGGCATAATCCGCGTTTGCGACGAGTTCGACATGGTCGCCGGCAACGCGCTGCGCCCACTTGAATGCGCCAGTGCCGACAGGCGCCTGATTGAAGGCGGCGGCGTTGGGGTCGGCCTCTTTTTCGAGGATGTGCTTGGGAACCATGAAGGTTTCGGCGAGAAACGACAAATAGGGGGCGAAAGCCTCCTCCATCCGCCAGGTCAGCTCGGTCGGCGAGACCACCTTGATGTCGCGCACCAGCGAATGGCCGGCCGTGCGCCACGCCCGGAATTTCGGGTTGGTGATGAGCTCAAGCGTGAATTTCACGTCCTCGGCCGTGAACGGCTTGCCGTCGTGCCAGCGGACATCGTCTCGCAGGCGAATGCGCCACATCAGACCGTCCTCTGAAATGCCGCCGTTTTTCTGGTTGGGCACTTCGACTGCGAGATTGGGCTGAAGAACGCCTTTGGGATCCATGCGGAAGAGCGCATCGAAAAGCGAGAAATGCACAGCGTCGTCGACCTCGATGTGCGGCATCAACGGATTGAATACGGTGGGCTCCTGCGAGAGACCGACGACGACGCGGCCGGTTGGGCTCGCCGGCGGGTTCTGGGCGAAGGCGGGCTTGCCCAACAGATTGGGCGCAATGAGGCCTGCCGCCCCGCCTATCGCCATCAATCGCAGTGCATCGCGGCGCGAGTAGCTTGATTTGGTGTTTGAGCGTTCAGTCATTGGAATTCCCCTTGTTCTGGCGGTATCCGCCGTGGCTCTTACCCATTTGCTGCAACCGGACGGGTAGACCCCGGCTGCTCTCCAGGAATCGCCGCCACCAGCTCACGTGTGTAGGCTGATTGCGGGTCGAGGAAGATTTGCGAGGGAGGACCGCGTTCTACGATCCGCCCCTTCTGCATCACCGCGATTTCGTCGCAGATCTGGCTGGCGACGCGCAGATCGTGGGTGATGAAGATCATCGAAACGCCGGTCTCTCGCTGGATCTGGTCGAGCAGCTGCAGGATCTGGGCCTGGATCGACACGTCCAGCGCCGAGACAGCTTCGTCGGCGATCAGCAGCTTCGGCTTGAACATCAGTGCCCGGGCGATGCCGATGCGCTGGCGCTGCCCACCGGAAAATTCATGCGGAAAGCGGTCAAAGGCGCCGGCATCGAGGCCGACATGGGCCAGGAGCGCCTTCGCCTCTTCACGCGCCTGGGCATAGGGCGTCCCGTGCGCGAGCGGGCCAACGGTCAGGATGTGGCCGATCGTCGAGCGCGGGTTGAGCGAGGCGAAGGGATCCTGGAAGATCATCTGGACCCGCGGCCGCAGCGGACGGAATTCGGCTTCGGAAAGCTTGGCGATGTCGCGGCCCTCGAACAGAATCCCGCCGCCGTCGCTGTCCAGCAGCTTGATCAAAAGCCGACCAAGCGACGATTTGCCGGAACCGCTTTCGCCGACAACGCCCAGCGTGCGCCCCGGCGCCAGATCGAACGAGACCTCGTTGACCGCGGGCACGACGCGCTGCGCGCTGAACAGGGAGCTGCCGCTGCGGTAGGTCTTCAT
The DNA here is from genome assembly GCF_055811335.1 of Mesorhizobium sp. WSM4847. NCBI lineage: Bacteria > Pseudomonadati > Pseudomonadota > Alphaproteobacteria > Hyphomicrobiales > Phyllobacteriaceae > Mesorhizobium > Mesorhizobium sp. WSM4847. Next base: position 132,776 of record NZ_JBVVPY010000009.1, read on the forward strand.
CAGGCCTTCGACCTTCAGGATCGGCGCTTTGTCGGCCGTCTCCAGGGGAACGCGATCCTCGCCGGTCAGGTGCGGGACGGCTGCGATAAGGCGCCTTGTGTAGGGATGGCCCGGCGACTTCAGGACCTGCTGAGCGCTGCCCTGCTCGACGATGTGACCCTTCTCCATCACCACGACACTGTCTGCGATCTCGGCCACCACCCCGAAGTCATGGGTGATGAACATGACGCTCATGCCCTTGCGGCGCTGAATGTCGCGGATCAGCTCCAGAATCTGCGCCTGGGTGGTCACGTCGAGCGCGGTCGTCGGTTCATCCGCGATCAGGATCGTCGGCTCGAGTGCCAGCGCCATGGCGATCATCACCCGCTGCCGCTGCCCGCCGGAGAGACGGAACGGATACTGGTGGTACATGAGTTCCGGGTCCGGCAGTCCTACCTCGGTCAGCAACTCGACAGCGCGGCCGCGACGGGATTTCGCAGTGCCGACGCCGTGCGCCGCCATGACTTCGTCAATCTGTGCACCCACGGTCATCAAGGGATTGAGCGCTGACAGCGGGTCCTGGAAGATCATCGACACCACCCGGCCGCGCAGGCTGCGCAGCTTGTCCTGCGGCATGCCTACGATGTTCATTCCATCGAGGTGGATGGCGCCCGAGGAGACGCGGATCACGTTGGGCAGTAGCCCCATGATGGCGTTCGCGGTGACCGACTTGCCGGATCCGGATTCGCCAATGACGCACAGGATCTGGCCGCGTTTCAGATCAAAGGAGATGTTCTCGACGGCATAAGTCCGTTCCATGCCTTTCGGCAAATTCACCGTGAGGTCGCGCACCGAAAGCGCCACATCGGCGGGGGCTACAGGCTGGATCGTTGCGACCATTGCGATCATCTCCCGTTTGAACCGAGCGGGTCCACGCTGTTGCGGACCACATCATCGCGCTTTGAGCAGAAGCGCCTCACCATAGCGTCCGTCGTCTGGTCATCTCGGCGCTTCGAGCGCTGAGGCTGTGAGAGACGGATTCTGCTCATCCTGGCGGCTCCCTTGATGAAATTCGGTCCGTGGACCGGACACTGTTCCCTTTTCTTGGAGAACTCTCCGAAGGCGTAAGCCCTGCCTATCGGAAGTCCTCTGGAGCTTACCCGTTATAAGGAAGGGTTGCTCCGTTCTTTCAGCCAGTTTGACTGTTCTGTCTCCGCATAGTCGTCGAAATTAGGCCCTCGGGCGGCAGGAACTTCTGAAAAGAACGTCAGGTTCGGCATTTCACTCTGCTCCCGTTCCGGCGCAGAAACCGGGATCAGACAACCAGGTCCTTCGTCCGCTAATTTGTGCGCGAAAGGCCTTGCGTCACTGCGCGCCGCGTCCCGAAAAGCCCATGCCGCAGATCACGCGACTGGATGAAGCGTACTCCTTTTTCGGCAACAATTGCCTGTTCCATGGGCTGCAAACCGCAGGAAATTCCGTCCAGGCATGAACTCCGCAGCCTGCCTCTGCGGGCCGCAGGCTAGGATGTTTCAAATTTACCGGAGTCCCATCCATGCCCGCGCCGCTCATTCACATCGAGTCCAGCCCATCCCTGCCTCGCGAGGCGGACGTCGTCGTCATCGGCGGCGGCGTGGTAGGCGTGTTCACGGCCTATTATCTGGCGCGACGGGGCGTCAGCGTTGCCCTGCTGGAGAAGGGGCGCGTTGCCGCCGAACAGTCCAGCCGCAATTGGGGCTGGTGCCGCCAGCAGAACCGCGACGCGCGCGAGTTGCCGATGGCAACCAGGAGCCTCGATCTCTGGGAGAAAGTGGCGCAGGAGACCGGCGAGGACACCGGCTTCCGCCGCTGCGGCCTGCTCTATCTCTCGCAGGACGAAAAAGAGCTGGCAGGCTGGGCAAAGTGGCGCGATTTCGCAAGAACGGTTGGCGTCACGACGCATGTGCTGAGCGCGGAAGAAGCCACCGAACGCGGCAAGGCGACCGGCCGCAAATGGAAAGGCGGCGTGTTCTCGCCAACTGACGGAACGGCGGATCCTTCAAAGGCGGTGCCCGTCGCCGCGCGCGGCATCATGGCGGCCGGCGGCACGGTACATCAGAATTGCGCGGCGCGCGGGCTGGAGCTGACCGCCGGCCGGGTCAGCGGTGTCGTCACAGAAGCCGGGACCATCCGGACAACGACCGTGGTCATGGCCGGAGGTGCGTGGGCTTCTTCCTTTTGCAACCAGCTTGGTATTCGTTTCCCGCAAGCTGCCGTGCGTCAATCCATTCTATCCGTAGCGCCGGGCGCAGAAGGCCTGCCGGATGCCCTGCATACCGCGCGCGTCTCGCTGACGCGGCGCAGCAACGGTGGATACGCGCTGGCGATCAGCGGGCGGGCGCGAGTCGATCCAACGCCGCAGCAGCTCAGATTCAGCCGCGAATTCGTGCCCATGTTCGCCCGTCGCTGGCGCAGTCTGGCCCCGGGAGCGTTCGAGGGCTGGCGTCAAGGTCATGAAAGCCTGGGGAAATGGGTACTTGACGACGTGACGCCAATGGAACGGAATCGGATTCTCGACCCCAAACCTGACATGAGGCAGATTCGCCTGACCTATCAAAGAGCCTGCGAATTGCTGCCCGAGTTCCAGCGCGTCGCGATTTCTCATGCTTGGGCGGGCTATGTCGACTGCACGCCCGATGGCGTCCCGGCAATCGGTGAAGTGGAAGGGGTTCCGGGCTTCATTCTCGCCGCGGGATTCAGCGGCCACGGCTTCGGGATCGGCCCCGGCGCGGGACATATGATCGCCGATACCATCACCGGCACCGAACCGATCGTCGATCCGCGTCCTTATAGGCCCGAGCGTCTGAATTCAGCCGCGTGGGGCAAGGTCGCTGAATTCTGAGAAGACCTTCGCCAAGCTGCAACCGGTCGCACACGAGATCGGGGTCGCGAGCGGCCAGCACTGAAAACAGGGCCAGCACTGAAAACAGGAACTGACGATGCGTGAATATGAGATTGCCGCCATTCCAGCCGACGGGATCGGCCCGGAGGTCATTGCCGCCGGTCTCCAGGCGCTTGAGGCGCTGCAGCAGCGCTGCGGCGACTTCAATCTGCGCGTCCAGCACTTCGACTGGGGCTCAGACTACTACAAGGTCCATGGTCGGATGATGCCCGAAGACGGGGTGGCGCAACTGAAGCGCTTCGACGCCATCTTCTTTGGCGCGGTAGGCGCGCCCGATGTGCCCGACGACATCACGCTCTGGGGGCTCCGGCTGCCGATTTGTCAGGGCTTTGATCAATACGCGAACGTGCGGCCAACCAGGATATTGCCCGGTATTGCTTCGCCGCTGGCCGGCGTTGGCCCTGGCGACCTGGATTGGGTGATCGTGCGGGAGAATTCCGAGGGCGAGTATTCGGGCCACGGCGGCCGAGCCCATCGCGGCCTCCCCGAGGAGGTCGGAACCGAGGTCGCGATCTTCACGCGCGTCGGCGTCACCCGCATCATGCGCTATGCATTCCGGCTGGCGCAATCACGGCCGCGAAAGCTCCTGACAGTCGTTACAAAATCCAACGCGCAGCGTCACGGCATGGTAATGTGGGACGAAATCGCAGCCGAGGTGGCGCCGGAATTCCCGGACGTCGCCTGGGACAAGATGCTGGTCGATGCTATGACAGTGCGTATGACGTTGAGACCTCGTAGCCTCGATACCATCGTCGCCACCAATCTTCACGCCGACATATTATCGGACCTTGCTGGCGCGCTCGCAGGCAGTCTCGGCGTTGCACCGACCGCCAACATTGATCCCGAGCGGCGCTATCCCTCGATGTTCGAGCCAATTCACGGCTCAGCATTCGACATCACCGGCAAGGGTATTGCCAACCCGGTCGCCACCTTCTGGACCGCTGCCCAGATGCTCGAACATCTGGGCGAAAGCGCAGCTTCCGCCCGGTTGATGAGTGCTGTGGAAATGGTGACGCGTGAAGGCGTGCTGACGCCGGACGTGGGTGGGACAGCGACCACGCAGGAGGTGACAGACGCCGTCTGCCGGACGATCCGCGGCTCGAACGTGTGACAGGTTTGCAATGAAGCTCGACAAGATCGACATCAAGATCCTATCGCAACTGCAAAAGAACGGGCGGGTCACGAATGTCGAGCTCGCCGACCTGGTGAACCTTTCACCAAGCCCTTGCCTGATGCGGGTGAAGAAGCTTCAGGCGGAAGGCTTCATCACCGGCTATTCCGCCCAGATCGATGTGTCCAAGCTCGGGCAGACTCTGACGATCTTCACCGAAGTCACGCTCAAGCATCACCAGCAGAACGACTTCGCGAGATTTCTCACCGCAATTCAGAAAGTCGATTCCGTTATCGAATGCCACCTGGTTTCAGGCGGTTACGACTATCTTGTGAAGTTTGTCACAGCGGGCATCAGCGAGTACCAGACGATCATGGAGCGCATGATCGAACTGGATATCGGAATCGACAAATATTTCAGCTTCGTCGTGCTGAAGTCACCAATCGTCAAATCCCATTTGCCGCTCGACGCCATATTCGACAGGTGAGGAAGCGGCTGCCGCGCGCATGCAGCGGCAGTCTGGACGATCATCCCTTCATCGCCGACCGCACGTCCTCGTCCTCGAGGGTTTGATCCAAGGTCATCCGGGTGCGTTCGAGGATTCCATCAATATCGTCGTCGGTGCAGCAGAGCGGCGGCGCAAAGCCGAGAATGCCGCTGTTGAAGGCCCGGAGGACAAGGCCGTTCACCCACGCGCGCTCGAAGATGCGGCGTCCCGGATCGGCCGCCGCCGGCAGTGGCGTCTTGCGCTCCTTGTCGGTGACCAACTCGATTGCTGCCAGCATGCCGCGGCCGCGAACGTCGCCAACGAGCGGGTGGTCGGCGAGCGAGCGAAGGCCTTCCATCAGGCGCTTGCCGGCCTTGCGCCCGTTCTCGAGCAAGCTGTCTTCGTAGAGACGCAGGCATTCGAGCCCGACTGCCGCGCTCACGGGATGGGCCGAATAGGTATAGCCATGGCCGACAGGCGCTTTGCCGGCTCCGTCCGCGATCGTATTGTACACGCGGTCCGAGATGAAGACGGCGCCCATCGGCACGTAGCCCGAGGTCAGTCCCTTCGCCGTGGTCATGAGATCCGGCACGACATCGTCTTCCTCACAGGCGAATAGAGGGCCGGTACGGCCAAAGGCAGTGATGACTTCATCGACGACGAACAGGATGTCATGTTCCTTGCACACGGCGTGCAAAGCCTTCAGCCAACCTGTCGGTGGAACGAGGACACCGCCCGAACCCTGGATGGGTTCGGCGTAGAAGGCCGCAACGCGGCCAACACCGAGTTCCGCGATTTTGGCGCGCAGGGCCGCGACGGATGCATCGATGATCGCCTGCGGGTCGGAACCGACCGGATTGCGATAGGCGTAGTGCGAGGGAATCTTGTGCTGCCAGTCGTAAGGCACGCCGAAACCTGCATGGAAAGCCGGAATCGCGGTCAGGCCTGACCCTGCCGTCGAGGAGCCATGGTAGCCATGCTCGACCGAGATGAACTGGTCCTTCTGCGGCGTGCCCTTGGCATGGTAGTAATAGCGGATGAAGCGGATCGTGCTGTCGATTGCGTCGGAGCCGCCAAGCGTGAAATAGACATGGTTCAGATCGCCGGGCGCCAGTTCGGCAAGCCTGGCAGCAAGGCGAATGGCAGGCTCGGACCCCAGCCCGAAATATCCCGTGGCATAGGGAAGCTCTCTCAGCTGCTTGGCGGCTGCTTCAACGACACTTTCCTGGCCGTATCCGATGTTTACACACCATAGACCGGCGAATCCGTCGAGCAGGGTTTTCCCGCTTGCGTCGGTCACCGTTGCGCCCTTGGCGGATTTGAGCACCCGCACGCCCGTCTCCTCATGGCTCCGATAGCATGAAAGCGGGTGAACCAGATGTGCGCGATCGAGTTCGATCAGTGAATTTGCCAGCATTTCTTCCTCCGATTCAACCGAGTGCCTGATTTAGCCGACTGCCTGATTTAACCAAGCGCCTGACTGACCAACGCATATGTGCGGTGATGCGCGGGCTCGCTTTCCTTGTGCGTGGCCATGGGGCGTCGCATCGTGATCCCACCGCCGACGTGCGCGAGCCCGCGTCTGGTGAGCCATTCAGCAAGATCCGTTGAGACGTCGGTATCGACACGGACGAACTTGCCCTGATGATGGGCGAGCAGAAAGTCGATCAGTGCCTTGGCCTCGGTACCGTTTCTCGCCACCACCGGGCCGATGACCAGCCCCCGGCCGAATGGCCGGATGGCGGAAAAGGCCTGGATATCGCCGTCATCGCGAATGACAGCGAGCTTCGCGCGCTCGAAAAGTCGCTTCATCAGCGCCGAACGGTCATGGCCAAATGCCTCGCGATCCAGCACCTCGAGGCGCGCAAGATCGCCGCTCTCTGCCCAGGATACACGGGCCGGCGCCGAAACTGCCAACGCCTCGCCCTGATGCTGCACGATCTCGCCAGTCGTGACGAAGCCCAGCTTCTCATAGAGCGGCAGGCCTTCCCGTGTCGCCGTCAGGCAACAGGTGCGCTCACCCGCCTTGGCAAGCGCCTCTTCCATCATCTTTCGGCCGAGTCCGCGGCCGCGCATCGCCGCATCGACGATCACCATGTTGATGGCGGCGGCATCGTCGCCGTAGGGGGTCATCATGATGGTCGCCACCACGCGTTCTTCTTCCAGGGCGACGATCCCCCGGCTGACCGGCTGGGCCAGTTCCCAATCCTCGCGGCGATGCGGCCAATTGACTTGGCGAGACAACTCGACAGCACCTTCCAGGTGCCCCGGTGTCATCTCTTCAAGGATGATCTGTCGTGTGGTCATGATGAATTTCCAGCCTTCGTCTTCAGTGCTGACGGTAGACCACCAAAGACAGCAGTTCATTCCGACCGGCAGCCAAGCGCGACGCGTTTTCACTATCCTTCGCCGCTCGTGCCGCATCTTCTGCCGGAGCAAGGCCGACAGGCCGCGCCGCTGCCAAAGCTCGAAAGGACACCTGGCGCAACTCTCTGCCAAACCGGCGATGCAATACGAAACGATCTGCTTCAGCTCGCCGCGAATGCGGCCGTTAGTCTTCCAGATCTCCGACTATGGTGATTGTGGTACAGGCACGCTGTGCCGAGAAAAACCAGGAGGATTGTCGCCATGTCGACGTTCAGACCGAAATACATCACCTTCGACTGCTACGGCACGCTCACCAATTTCGATATGGCCGGCGCGGCGCGGCGCGTCTACGGCGAGCGCCTCTCCCCGGAGGCAATGGCCAGCTTCGTGGAGGCTTTTAGAGGCTATCGCCTTGACGAGGTGCTGGGGCCATGGAAACCCTTCCTCGAGGTGGTGCAGAATTCCATCGAACGCAGCTGCAAGCGCATCGGTATCCAGTTCAAACCCGAAGACGCCCAACGCATCTATGACGAAGTGCCGGACTGGGGTCCGCACCCCGACGTCCCGGCTGGCCTGTCCAGAGTGGCCAAGGAAATCCCACTGGTGATCCTGTCCAACTCCATGAACAGCCTGATCATGTCGAATGTGGAAAAGCTCGGCGCGCCCTTTCACACCGTCATCACCGCCGAAGAGGTTGGCGCCTACAAGCCGCTGATGAAGGGCTTTGAATACATGCTCGACAAGCTCGGCTGCGGCCCGGAGGACATCACTCACGTCTCCTCCTCCTTCCGCTACGATCTCATGACCGCCTACGATCTCGGCATCAAGAGCAAGGTCTGGGTGAACCGCGGCCACGAGCCCGCGAACCCCTTCTACGAATATACCGAGATCAAGGATATCGGTGGGCTGGCCGCCGCGGTCGGCCTGGAGCCCGTTCGGGAAGTTGCTTGAGGCCGGCGGGCCTCCGGCCATCGCGGCATTCGAAGTATCGAATCGGGTAGGAGGGAGCCTTTCGGCGTCCCTCCTCCCACACCACCGTGCGTACGGTCCCGTACACGGCGGTTCGTGTCGCGCTCGGCTTGAGGTCCTCAATGCCCGCCGCCCTATTGGCGCCCAGCCTTATCTTGCGGGTTCCGCCCGCTACTTCCGGCTCAGGCCCTCTCGCGAGGTATCTGCCCAAGGCGGTCGGAAATGAAGTCCGACCTCCATCGACACGTTCAGCCCTTCACCGGTTGGTCCGGCTACTACGGCCTCTGCTGACTCCTGCCGACCCTTCCCGGCGCCTCTCGGCGGCGGTAGCACACCCGTTTCCGGGGGCAGGCCGGCAGGCCTCCCAGGGTAAGACGCGTGACCTTCGTGCCATCTACCTGTCGCATCTACGGCCACACCCTCCGGGTGATATCGGGCTTCGGGCTTCATTGCTCCCTCGCCCGGATGCGGACGCCTCATATGCGCTTCCTGTTCGTCAGGCCGGCACTTTGCTTGCAGCTTCCTTCAGACCCCGCCTCGCGACGACGCCCTTGCTGTTCGGCTAGCGGTTCCCATCACCAGGGCCCCCGCAGAGGACTTTCACCTCCAAGTCATCGACCGGATACCACCCCGGCCAAACGGCGCTTGCGCACCACGCGCCATGCCTGGCGCACAATGAGAAAGGGGCGGTTTCGACCGCCCCTTTCTGATTCTGGTGCCGCTGTTGCGACTTCGGCAAAGCCTACTGGTTCAACCCGCCGACGTGAAGCGTCTTGACCTCGAGATATTCCTCGATGCCGAGTTGCGATCCTTCCCGCCCCATGCCTGACTGCTTGACACCGCCGAAAGGCGCAACCTCGGTCGAGATCAGGCCGGTATTGAGCCCGACCATACCGAACTCCAGCGCCTCGGCAACACGCCATGACCGCTTGAGGTTGTCGGTGTAGAAGTAGGCGGCAAGGCCGAACGGCGTCCCGTTCGCGATCGTGATCGCGTCTTCCTCCGTCTCGAAGCGAAAAAGCGGCGCCACCGGACCGAAGGTCTCTTCCGATGCCAGGAGCATCTCGGTGGTAGCCTCGCCCAGGACGACGGGCCGTGCATATTGCCTGCCGTCCGGCACTGCCTCGCTTTGGGCGAGGATCTGCGCGCCTTTCGTCTTGGCATCCGCGATGTGACGCTCGATCTTGTCGATCGCGGCCGCGTTGATCATCGGGCCGATCTCAGTGCCGTCGTCGGTCCCCGCGCCAACCTTCATCCGCGTCACGCGCTGGCTCAGCTTTTCGGCGAAAGCGTCGTAAACGCCTTCCTGCACGAGAATCCGGTTCGCGCAAACGCAGGTTTGACCGCCATTGCGGAACTTGGATACGATCACCCCTTCAACTGCGTTATCCAGATCGGCGTCGTCAAAGACGATAAAGGGCGCGTTGCCGCCAAGCTCCAGGCTCAGCCGCTTGATGCTGTCGGCCGCTCCACGCATGAGCAGCGCACCGACGCGGGTCGAACCGGTGAACGAGATCTTGCGCACCGTCTCGTTGGCCATGAGTTCTTTGCCGATCTCGCCCGGCATGCCGGTCACGATGTTGATAACGCCTGCCGGGATGCCCGCCCGCTCCGCCAGCACGCCGAGGGCCAGCGCCGAGAAAGGCGTAAATTCCGACGGCTTGATGACAACCGTGCAGCCGGCGGCCAGCGCCGGTGCTACTTTGCGCGTGATCATCGCGTTGGGGAAATTCCACGGCGTGATGATGGCACAGACGCCGACTGCTTCCTTGAGAACCAGAATGCGTCGATCGGCGGTGGGTGACGGAATGGTCGAGCCACCGATGCGGCGCGCCTCCTCCGCAAACCATTTCACGAAAGATGCGCCGTAGCGGATTTCCGCCGACGCCTCGGCAATCGGCTTACCCTGTTCCAGCGTCAGCAGAAGCGCCAAATCCTGTTCGTGCTGGCGAATGAGGTCGTGCCATCGCTCCAGCAATCTCGCACGCTCGGCATGGGTCGTCTTCTTCCAGCTTTTGACTGCCTCGGCCGCAGCAGCGATAGCGGCCCTGGTGTCGTCGCCGCCCATATCGGGAACGCTGCCAAGAACGGCCAGGGTGGCAGGGTTGGTGACCTCGACGGCGGCCTTTGTATCCGCTTCCCGCCACACACCGCCAATCAACGCCTGCTGGCGGAACAGGTCCGCATCGTCAAACGTGCCAATCTTCGTTATCGCATTCATGGTCTTTCCTCTGCCCTTTCAGCTCAACGCCGCAAGCACGGCTTGCGTGATTGTTTCAGTCCGGTCCTTGCCTGCGATCGTGCCAATGCCCCGCGCGGTTATGGACTCGATTGCCGACATCACTTCTGCCGCAGCATGCCCCTCGCCCAGATGCTCGAGCATCATCGCACCGGACCAGATCGCGGCGATCGGATTGGCGACACCGAGATGCGCGATGTCGGGCGCCGAACCGTGGACCGGCTCGAACATGGAAGGCGCACTGCGATCGGGATTGATATTGGCGGAGGCGGCGTAACCCAGCCCGCCCTGAATGGCCGCTCCAATATCGGTGAGGATGTCGCCAAACAGGTTCGAGGCGACGATCACGTCGAGGCTTTCCGGCGCCAGCACCATGCGGGCGGCAATAGCGTCGATGTGGTAGTGCGAGACCTCGACATCGGCATAGTCCTTCGCCACCTCACGGGTGACCTCATCCCAGAAAACCATGGAATGCTTTTGGGCGTTGGATTTGGTCACGGATGCGAGCTTCTTGCCGCGCGCCCGCGCCTGTTCGAAACCGAAACGCATGATCCGTTCGACACCGGCACGCGTGAAGATTGACGTCTCAATCGCGACCTCATTGGCCGTGCCGGAATGCACGCGCCCGCCGGCGCCGGAATATTCGCCTTCCGTATTCTCGCGAATGCACAGGATGTCGAAACCATCGGAGCGGAGGGGCCCCTGAACGCCCGGCAACAGCGTGTGCGGCCGTATGTTGGCGTACTGCGTGAACCCTTTCCGGATCGGCAGCAGCAGTCCGTGAAGCGATACTGAGTCGGGTACTTCCGCGGGCCAGCCTACAGCGCCGAGATAGATCGCATCGAATTTTCGGAGTGTCTCGATGCCGTCTGGCGGCATCATTGCGCCGGTTTCCAGGTAGTAGGCGCACGACCATGGGAAGCGTGTGCCATCAAGGGCGAAACCGCCCCGTTTGGCCGCGGCCTGCATCACCTGCCATGCCGCCCCGGTCACGTCCTTGCCGATGCCGTCGCCGGGGATGAGCGCTATGTCATAGGTCTTCATCGATCGAGGTCCTCATTCGCACTAGCGGAACCATAGCGGACCGCGCGCCGCATTTTTCGTCGAGAATGAGCGGCCCGACAGCGTCGAATCGCGTCGGACCGAACTTGGATAGTCGATTGTTCTGGAACCGCCGCGCGCTCTACTCGGCCGTACCTTGAGTACTGAACTCAGTCGTAAACGCAGACGTAGATCTTGCGCACGGTCTCGATCGTGCGCCAGACACCCACGAAACCGGGCTTCATCACGAAACTGTCGCCGGCGCGGTAAGTCTTGGTCTCGCCGCCCTTCTCCTCGATTTCGATGAGGCCCGAAAGGATATGGCAGAACTCGTAGGTGGTGCCCTTGATCGAATGCGTCTCGCCGGGGGTGGCTTCCCAGACGCCGGTCAGAACCTTCTCACCTTTCGAGGCATCCTGCGCCCAGCTCTTGAAGGATGGAGTGCCGGAAATGAGCCGCTCAGGCAGCGGCAATGCCTCCTTCGGCGTGAAGGCGGGATTTGTGTCGATCGTGGTCAGCAGTGACATGTGGGTCTCCTGGTTAGTAGCCGAGTGTCCGATCGATGAGGCCGATCAGTTCTTCGCCGGCGCGGTGGCGCCGGACGTTGTCGACGGCGGCTTGCGCCGCCGTATGTGGTTGTGTCACCGAGGCAATGTGCGGCGTTATCATCACCTTCGGATGCGACCACAGCGGATGGTCTTCCGGGAGCGGTTCCGGATCAGTGACATCAAGCATCGCCGCGGATACGTGGCCTCTGTCGAGCGCGTCGATCAGCGCGGCCTGGTCGAGTTGCGGACCCCTGCCGACATGCAGCAGCCGCGCCCCTGCTGGCAACAAGGAGAAGAGTTTTGCATCGAGAATGCCGCTGGTTTCCGGCGTCAGCGGTAGCAGGCAGACGAGAATATCCGTCTGCTTCAGAAAGCGGGGCAACTGATCGGCGCCGTGAAAACAGGTGACTCCCTCTATCCGCTTTTCGCTGCGGCTCCACCCGGCAAGCGGAAACTGGAATGGCTTCAGGCGCTCGATAGCCGCCTGCGCCAGCATGCCAAGACCAAGAAAGCCGACCCGGCGCTCGGCCGCCTGTCGAGCGGCAATCGGTTGCCAGAGGCACCTCTTCTGCTGCTCGAGATAGGCGGGCATCTCCCGGTGGAGCGCCAACACGCCAAGCGCGACGTATTCCTGCATCATGCGGATGATGCCGTCCTCGACCATGCGCACCAGCTTCACATGGCTCGGCACGACGTCCTGCTTGAACTGGTCGACGCCGGCTCCGATCGAAAACAGCACTTCCAGGTTGCGGTAGCAGGAGATGTCGTCCGGCACCGTCCAGGTGATGAGATAGCGCACCTTGTCCGGCTCCAACTCATCGCCGGAATGGAAGAATTCCAGATCCGGGAGTTCGCGCGCAAAAATCTCGCGGAACACCGCAGCACGCGCCGCGTCGGAGTTGAAAAGAAATGCCATGGAACCCGCCCTTCCCTCAGGCCGCGAGACGCGCGCCGAGATCGTCGATCATGCTCTGGCAGGCAGCAAGTTCACCGATCTCGATGTATTCATTGGGACGATGCGCGCGGGAAATTTCGCCAGGGCCGCAAATGATCGCATCGATACCGGCCTGCTGATAAAGCCCGGCCTCGGTGCCGTAACTCACCGCCGTGAGCGGCTCCTGCCCGGTCAGCTCTGTCAGGACCGCCGCCAGCTTGCTCCCATCCGCCGGCGCAAGGGCGGGATAGGAACTCAATTCGTGCCAGGCCACCTCGAAGCCGCTGTCGCGCAGATCGAAAAGCCGGGCTTTGACCGGCTCAAGCAGGGATGCTGGGGAAACGCCCGGGACGGCACGCACCTCGATATCGGCTGTGCAGTGGCCAGCGATGATGTTGACCGCCTGTCCACCGGCGATGACACCCACCTGCAAGGAAGAGTATGGGGGCTCGAAATTTTGATCGAGCGGGCCGCCCGTGAGCGATTGGCCGTAGGCCACGGCGTGCGAGATGACGCCGGCCATGGCGTGCACGGCATTGAGTCCGAGATCGGGGCGTGACGAATGGCCGGATCGCCCGATCACCTCGAGCCGCGCGGCGGCCTTCCCCTTGTGCGAGCGCACAGGCTGCATCCGGCTCGGCTCGCCGACAATCGCGCCAAGCGGCCTCTCGCACAGGCTCGGCAACGCAGCCAGGAGATGCGGCACACCACGGCACCCCGCCTCTTCGTCGTAGGAGAATGCGAGATGGACTGGCTGCCGCAGGTTCATTGCCGCAAGTCCTGGCAGCGCGGCCAATGCGCAGGCGAGAAAGCCCTTCATGTCGGTGGTGCCACGGCCGTAAAGCCTGCCGCCCTCGCGACGCAGGACGAACGGATCCGAGGTCCATTCCCGCTCGCCGGCCGGCACGACATCCATATGTCCGGAGATGATGTAGCCCCGACCGGCACGCGGGCCGACCGTGACGAACAGGTTGGACCGGTCGCCCTCGGGACCGGGCAGAACCGTCACCTCGGCTCCGGCTGCCTGACAGTGGTCGCGGATCCAATCGACGATCTCGCCGTTTGGCGTGCCCACAACGGAGGGAAATGCAATCAGGGTCGCGAGGATTTCTTCCACGTTCATGGCGGTCCGCTCTGCTTGCACACTATTACCGGGTGCGACCAGCCTATCCCTGCGCAGCAGTGTTCCCTGCCGAATCGCGTCGTGCTTTGGCTGAAGATTGCGAAAAAACGCCTCGAACCAGCGAAACCTGCTGGCGTTCCCGTGTAATGCTGCTGCAAATGAGGCCTGTCGCAAACATGGCTATCGGCGCCAGGATTTAACACCGCGTGCCTTGGGCATTCGTTGAAAGACATTCGTTGAAGGAGCGGATCGACTGAGATGCAGAGATCAGTACGCCTGAAATCCTTTGAACTGGTTGCGCGCGACATCAACGATGTCGATGTTGATCTGCTGCATGCACTGTCGATTTCGGTCCGCTGGCCGCATCGTCCCAGGGACTGGGATCTGTTGCGCCGCGCCGGCCACGGCATCGTCGCCGTTGACGGAATTGGGCGCGTCTTCGGAAGCGCGATGTGGTTTCCCCAAGGGGACGATTTTGCCACCATTGGCCTGGTGATCACGACCCCTCGCGCACAGGCGCAGGGAGGCGGCCGGTGGCTCATGGACCAGGTCCTCGAGCAGTGCGGGGATCGCAATCTGGCCCTGAATGCAACCCATGCCGCCTATCCCCTATATGTGTCGCTCGGCTTCACGAACGAGGCGATCGTCTACATGCGCCAGGGACAGGTCCAACAAGCGCTACCGCCATTGCCGGTTTTGGATGGCGAACTGAGTGAGCTGCCCAGCAGCCGACTCGGCGAGATCACCGAGCTGGACGCGCGCGCATTCGGGACCAACCGTGCAAGGCTGCTTGCGTTGCTCTCGGAGGATGCCTCGATCGCCACTTTGAGTCGCGGCGGCGAGGTCGTTGGCTATTCCATGTGTCGCGAGTTCGGGCGCGGCCATGTGATTGGTCCCACAATAGCCCGAAACGACCAGGACGCGGTCCACCTCACAGCCGTCCATCTGAAGAAGCTGGCAGGTCGATTCGCCCGCGTCGATACGCGCGAGAAGGATGGCGTGTTTGCCGAGTTTCTTCAGCAGAGCGGCCTCGGCATTGCCGAGACCGTGACGACGATGTCCAAAGGCCGCCGCTTTCTGAACCGCGAAAGCAACGCGCCCTGGGTCTATGGATTGGCCAGCCACGCCTGGAGCTGAATGCAAGCACGCTGTCGCCGATGCCGCAGGGCCGCTCCGGTCCCGTCAACGCTCTCACAACGACTCCAGCGCCCTGGACATGCGTTCGAGCCCTCTCCGCAACAGCGGACGAGGGCAACCGACATTGAGGCGAATGAAGCCTTCACCGCCGGGTCCATAGACGCGCCCGTCGTACAAATTGACTCCGGCTCGGTCGACGAAAAACCGTTGAACGCCTCCGACCTTCCGATCGAGCCCGCGCGCATCCAGCCACACCAGGAAGGAAGCGTCCGGCCGCATCGGTGTGATGCCCGGCAGGCGATCCTCGGCGAACTTGAGGACGAAATCGACATTGCCGCCGATGTAGCGCGTCAGCTGATCCAGCCACGGCGCGCCGGTGCTGTAGGCGACCTCTAGCGCCAGCCGTCCAAAGAAGTTGGCATTGACCATGAACGATGCCTGCATGGTGGCCAGAAGCGCCTCGCGCCGCTGCTTGTTGGCAACCGACACGGTTGCGGAGGGCACGCCGGCCAGATTGAAGGTCTTCGTTGGCGCCGTGCAGATGAATGACTTTTCCGCGGCATCCTCCGAGAGGGACGAGAAGACGATGTGTTGGCGATCCGACAATCTGATATCGCAGTGGATGTCATCAGATATGACAAGGATGCCGTAGCGCTCGCAGATATCGTTCAGCGCCGTCAATTCCTGGCGCGTCCACGCCTTTCCAGCTGGATTGTGCGGGTTACAGAGCAGGAAGGCCCTGGCGCCGGCTGCCAGTTTCTCGAAGTTCTCCAGGTCGAGTTCATATCGGTTATCCTGCAACCTTAGCCTGTTGACCAGCAGCTTCCTGCCGTTCCCCTGAATCACTTCGAAGTAGGGCGAGTAAATGGGAGACTGCACAATCACCCCGTCCCCGGGCTTCGTGAAGGTCCGAAGCATCGCGGCTACCGACGGCATGATCGCAGGCGCCGGCAGCAGCGATTCCAGTGCCGGCGACCAGCCGTGCCGACGCGCGAACCATGATTGCACAATCTCGTAGTGACGGGGGTCGCGGCGGGTATAGCCATAGATTCCATGGTCCGCCGCTTCCCGCAGCCGCGCGATGACGGTTTCAGGCGCGCGAAAATCCATGTCCGCGGTCCACAGCGAAAGCAGATCTTCGCCCTCGACCCGAGGCGAGAATTCGTCCCACTGATTGGCCCATTTGACTGACCCAAACTGGTGGCGATCATAGATCCTGTCGAAGTCGATCATTCCAACATTTCTTTCCGCAACCGTCGGTTGCGATGCATCTGCACAAGCCATTGCTTGGTTTCCGGTGTGGTTTTCGCCGCTCGCGGCTGCTCGAACTTTTGGCGGGCTATTTGAGGATTTGCGCCACGTGCCTCGGTGCTGAAATTGCCTGTCGCATATTCCGCTTCCTAGCTCCTGTGGCCGCGCGCCAACGCGCGCTCCATCGAGTGCGAGTACCGGGACATTCCGAAGCAGAAGATCCAGTAGACCAGCCCGGCGAAGAGATAGCCGGTCGAAGAGATCGTCGGCCCGGCCCAGTTCGGGTCGACTCGCGCCGTTTCGACGGCTCTCAGGAAGTCCGCAATGCCGACGATCGCTACCAGCGTCGTGTCCTTGAACAGCCCGATGAAGGTAGAGACGATGCCTGGGATAACGATAGTGAGCGCCTGCGGCAGGATGATCAGACGGATCATGGTGAAATAGCTGACGCCGAGCGCCTTTGCCGCCTCATATTGCCCCTTCGGGATCGCCTGAAGGCCTGCGCGCACCACCTCGGCCATGTAGGCGGACGAGAACAGCGCTATTGCAATCAGCGGACGCAGCAGCCGATCGGGCGTCAGATAGTCGGGGACGAAGAGCGGCATCATGAAATTCGCCATGAACAGCACCGTGATGAACGGCACACCCCTGACGACCTCGATGAAGATCACACACACTGCCCTGACGAAGGGAAGCTCCGATCGTCGGCCAAGCGCGAGAAGCACACCGAGCGGCAGCGAGAAGACGATGCCCACGATCGACATGAGCAGCGTGATAAGCAGACCTCCCCACAAGACGGTATCGATGACCGGCAGATCGAGCGACGCGACACCGCGCAACAACGCGAAGGCGACGACCGGGTAGGCAGCAAAGAACAGCAACGCCGCCACGTTGCGCCGCGGCGCCCGTTTCCACAGCAGCCAGGCGATCAGCACGGCGCCGATCGCCAGCGTCAGGTCCACCCGCCAGCGCTCGGAAATCGGATATGCCCCGTAACGGAGATAGTCGAATTTCTCCACGATGAACGGCCAACACGCGCCCTCAGGGTTGGCGCGGCATTCTTCCTGTCCGCCGGCCCAGACTGCATCCAAGACTGCAAAACTCGCGAACTGATACAAAAGCCATGCGGCGAGAACTGTGAAGCAGATCGTCAGCACGCCGGAGAACGGCGTCGAGAACAGGTTCTTTCTGATCCAGGTCGCCGGGCTCGGCCGGATTCCACAAGGCGGCGCCACAGGCGGCAGAGGCGGAGCGCTAACGAGGTGCGGATGCAGGGACTGGCCGCTCATGCATCACCTCTCGACGATCGCGAAACGTTGATTGAACGCGTTCATGGTCATCGACATGACGAGGGAGATCGCGAGGTAGACCGACAGCGTAATCGCCATCACCTGGACGGCGGCGCCAGTCTGGTTGAGCACCGTTCCCGCGAAAATCTGAACGAGATCGGGGTAGCCGATAAACACGGCGAGTGAGGAATTCTTCGTGAGATTCAGGTACTGGCTGGTCAGGGGCGGTATGATGATGCGCAGTGCCTGCGGAACAATGACCAGGCGAAGCGTTTTGCCCGGCGCAAGCCCGAGCGCATGGGCGGCTTCGGTCTGGCCTTTCGGCACAGCCTGGATCCCGCTGCGGACAATTTCCGCGATAAAGGAAGCGGTGTAGACGGACAGACCGATCAGAAGAGCCGCGAACTCCGGATAAAGCTGGTGTCCACCCCGGTAATTGAACCCTTTCAACTCTGGCGTCACGAACGACACCGGCGAACCGACCAGGACGAAGACGATCAGAGGCAGTCCGATCAAGGCAGCGAGGCTGACCCAAAGCACGGGCAGCTGCTTTCCGGTGCGGTTCTGTGCGCGCCTGGCATAGGACCAAAAAGCGACGCAGAAGATGCTGGCCGCCAGGAACGCGAGTCCCACGGTACCTGCTCCTGCGTAGAGCTGGATTTCCGGAATGATGAGACCGCGATTGTTCAGATAGATGC
The DNA here is from genome assembly GCF_055811335.1 of Mesorhizobium sp. WSM4847. Taxonomy (NCBI): domain Bacteria; kingdom Pseudomonadati; phylum Pseudomonadota; class Alphaproteobacteria; order Hyphomicrobiales; family Phyllobacteriaceae; genus Mesorhizobium; species Mesorhizobium sp. WSM4847. The sequence continues at coordinate 150,890 of NZ_JBVVPY010000009.1, forward strand.
GGCCGGGGAGTTCGATCGACGCCCTCGGCGCAGGCAGCGCTTTCAGGACTGCATTGTACCAGAACAAAAGCTGCAGCAATAACGGGATGTTGCGTATGATCTCGACATACGAAGCCGCGACCTTTGAAACGATCCAGTTCGGTGACCGACGGGCAATGCCGACGACAAAGCCCAAGACTGTGGCCAACACGATCCCAAGCAAGCTCACATAGAGGGTGTTGACCACACCCACCCAGAACGCTTGGCCGTAGGTGGAGAGCGTGTCGTAGGGGATCAGCGTCTGATTGATGTCGAAGCCGGCGGCCTCGTTCCAGAAGCCGAAAGACAGCGGAATCCCGCGTGCCCTCATGTTCGACGCAGTCTGAACGGCAATGCCCACGGCCAATGCCAGCAGGCTGCCCGCTAGCAAAAGTTGATAGATGATGCCCCGGACCTTGGCGTCGTGCAGGGACAAGCTCCTGCGCGAGGGCGCGGCGAGCAGCACATCGGACATGACCCTGTTCCTGTGTTGGTGCAGAACTAATGCATGTCGCGCAAAAGTGCGCAGCGGTTTTGCGATAACGACATGCATAAACAAGAACTTAAAGCGTCTCGCATGACTCCATTCAACCCCGACGCGCTTTAAGACGCCGGCGCAATCGCCGGCGGCTTGTGACCGACCCGGCCTAGCGGATCGGCGGGGCGTACTGGAGACCGCCCTGATTCCAAAGAGCGTTCAGGCCGCGCTCCATCTTGAGCGGCGAGGCCTTGCCGATATTGCGATCGAACACTTCGCCATAGTTGCCGACCTGCTTGATAACGTCCACGGACCAGGTATCGCCAAGCCCGAGATCCTCTCCGAGGCTGCCCTCCGCTCCAAGCAGCCGGCGAATGTTCGGGTTGTCCGATGACTTCATTTCATCGACATTCTGCGAGGTTACTCCCAATTCTTCGGCAGCGACCATGACAAGGAGCGCCCATTTGGCCACGTTGAGCCAATGATCATCGCCCTGCCGCACGGCAGGCCCAAGTGGCTCCTTGGAGATAAGTTCGGGAAGCACGACGCTGTCGTCGGCCTTCGCCATGCGCTGGCGCGACGCATTCAAGGTGGACGTGTCGGCCGAGAGGACGTCGCAGCGACCTTCGTCGTAGGCCTTTACCACGGCTTCTTCGTCGGCAAACCCGACGGTCGAGTATGTCATCGAATGCGAGCGGAAGTAATCGGCGAGATTCAACTCGGTCGTCGTGCCCTGAGTGACGCAGATGGACGCGCCATCCAGATCTTTGGCCGAACCGATGTTCTCCGCTTTGCGGACCATGAAGCCCTGGCCATCGTAGAAATACGTGCCCGCAAAAAGTATTCCGAGAGACGTGTCGCGGGATGACGTCCAGGTTGCGTTATGTGCGAGTATATCGATCTCGCCCGACTGAAGCGCGGTGAACCGGTCCTTCGGCGTAAGCGGAATGAACCTTACCTTCTGCGCATCGCCCAGAACCGCTGCTGCAACAGCGCGACAATAGTCGACCACGAACCCGGTCCATTTGCCCTCATTGTCTGGAAGGCTAAATCCGGCCGTCGCTGAGTTGGTTCCGCAGGTCAGAACTCCGTTCTTCTTGACATTTTCGATCGTCGCGGCGGACGCGTTGGATACAACGAGCCCTACCGCTGCTCCGACCAGACCCTTGAGAATTGCTTGCATCTTGGTTCCCCTTATTTTTTTGTGGAGCACCAAGGTTGCGCAGGCCTCATTATTGGTCAAATTCATTCTCGTCATGATGACTATGAGGTCTACTCATACAGTGGCTGCACTCGTAATGGTTTCAGCCGTGTGTCTCCTGTTTATTTCTTCTGTTCTCTCTCAGAAACAATTTCTCTCTTTTTAATCTGTGACTCAGAGTAGATGTTTGAGAGAACTTCTTTGAGCCAGATCGTCCCTGGGTCCGTGGCCATTTGCGGATGAAGGAGAAACCACGCGCTCACATTCGGGATCGGCAGCGGCGGCGAAAGGAGAGTCACTTCACTCGCTTTATCAAGGATTTGGAGGATTCCGTCACCACAATGAGCAACAAGTTCGGTGCCTCGCAAGACCCACGGAAGTGCCAGATAATTCGATATCGTCGCGACCACGTTCCGCCGCAAACCAAGCTCCTTGAGCGCGGCATCCGCAAGTCCGCTGGAAACACCATCGGCGGAAACCTGCAAGTGAGACGCTGACAGGTATGTCTCCAATGACATCGCCGAACTTGCGATTTGGCTGCCGCTCCAAACTGCGCAGAAGAGACGATCCTGGCCCAGTTCGATCTTCAAAAGGCTTGGGTCATCCTTGATCACTGCTCCAGTCAATGCACAGTCGATCTGTCGAAGATGAACCGAGGACGGGATATCGAGCCCGTTCGCTGGAATAATATTCAACGTGGCACCGGGCGCCTGCCTGGAAAACTCCCGCAGAAGACGGGGTATGATTATCATCGCATGGTAGTCGGTGAGCCCGACACGAAAGTTCCGCCGCGTGGTTGCGGGATCGAAAGTTTGATGGCGATCAATCGAGGCTCGAATCGTTGCCAATCCGGCCGAAATGTCTGGCAGAAGCTCGACCGCCCGCGGCGTTGGCCTCATAACGCCTCCATCGCGCGTGAACAGCCTGTCGCCGAAAAGGTGCCGCAGCCTGGATAAGGAATGGCTGATCGCAGATTGCGTTCTTCCCAATTCGCATGCCGTACGCGTGACGCTTCTTTCGCGCATCATCACGTCGAACACGCGCAGCAAATTCAGGTCGAGGTCATCGAAACTCATGAGCCGAACAGGCCTTGGTTTTTCATCATGAGGCGAGAACGTCCACGTGGCGTTCGAAAAGGAAATCCTCGTTCCGCTTCTGGCGCTGGTCCATCCGTTCAGCCACAACGTTTCCTGAGCCGCTCGAGGTCGGGCACATCGACCTGGGTCACTGCGCTGATTGCAATGACTTTCTCCGCGCGGAGCCTGGACAATTGACGCGAGACGGTCTCGATCGTCAGCCCGAGGAAATCGGCGACGTCACCGCGCGTGAGAGGCAGAATAAACTTGCGGCCCTTCTGTTCGCTGTCGGCTGAGGGATCGAGGTGCGTGGCGATGAGATAAAGGAAGCTGGCGACCTTCTCGGCAGCTGTCTTTCTCCCCAGTGTGACCATCCATTCGCGGGCTTCATCGAGTTCCCTGAGAGTCTGCTCCATTAACCGACGCTCCAGTTTGGGATTCGCCGCGATCAACCGTTCCAGACCGCTCTTCGACACGCGGCAGAGATCGACGTCGGACGCAGCTTCGGCAGTTACAGCACTGTCAGGCGTGAAAAGTCGCCCGAGGAAATCCGGGGCGAACTGCAGTCCGACGATCTGCTGGCGGCCGTCTTCCAGCACCTTGGTCAGCTTGACCACGCCCCGCATTACATTCGCATAGGACTCGACGGGCATGCCGTCAGCGGCGAGTTCCTCTCCGGCAGAATGCCGGGCCAGGCGAGTGTGGCGCGAAAGCGCAACAAGCTCGGCAGAATCGAGCACGCCGCACATTCCCTTGTGCCGAGCCTCGCAGCTCCGGCAAAGCACAGGAATATCGGAGTTGTGTATGTCCTTGCGGTTCGTGTCCATGGCGCTGTCGGGAATATCGGACACTCCGGCGCCGAATGCCAGCGTCGCGTACACAAGGTTCGCATATATTGCCGCAGACGCAGCCGATCCAGAAACTCGTCCGCAGGTTTGATCCATGTCAAGAGAGCTCCGGCGGTTGCCGGATAACGCTGGCGCAAGGGAGGCGCCTGGTTCTTCTGGGCAATTGACAGAGGGTTCGATCGAAGCGGAGATAGCGCTGCCAACGCAACCCCGACGTAACACGTACCTGATCCAGGAACTGAAAGGCCTGATCCAGGAACTGAAAGGAAAGAGTCGGGATTTGGGAGGATAGCATGGGCGAGGCTCTAGCCGGTCATCATGCCGATCGGATACAGGCCGCAATCATTTCAGATGCCGCGGCGAAGTCGGCGCTGGTCGCTTCATGGCGACGCTCATCCAATTTGCATAAGCTCGATCCAACCGATCCCAAACCGCCGCGATACCTGACCCAGGCCGAATTTATCGACGCCAGGCAACGGATCGAACCGCTGATCCGAGCTGCCCAATCAAGCCTCGACAGACTCTACCTGGCGGTGGGAGGTGTTGGATGCTGCGTGCTTCTCGCCGACCAAGAGGGCGTGCCGATTGAACGACGCGGTGCACCTGCGGATGACGAGACGTTTCACAACTGGGGGTTGTGGACAGGCTCGGTCTGGAACGAGGAGAGCGAGGGCACCAACGGCATCGGCACCTGTCTTGTCGAGCAGCGCGTGCTGACGATCCATCGCGACCAGCATTTTCACACGCGCAACACTGCGCTGAGCTGCATCACCGCGCCCATCTACGATCACGAAGGAGACCTAGTCGCCGCCCTCGACGTGTCTTCCTGCCGGGCAGATCTAACCGAAGCCTTCGCCAATCTTATTTCGGTGGCTGTGGTCGACGCCGCACGACGCATCGAGGCGGAGAACTTCAAGATGGCATTCCCGAAGGCGCGCATTCTGCTCGCGCCAATAACCGACAAAGGTTCGGGCGGACTGATCGCGGTCGATGCGGACGACCTTGTGGTCGGCGCGACCCGATTAGCGCGATTGGCGTTGGGGATCACGCAAAAGAGCCTTCGGAAGCCGCTCCCCGCGGCCGATCTGCTTGGCGGGGCGAGGAAGGTCACCGAAGTCCTCGCCGAGGCGGAGCGCGGGGCTCTGCAACGGGTGCTGGCCCGGACAGATGGAAATATCTCGGCCGCGGCCGCGGCGCTTGGGATCAGCCGTGCGACGCTCCACCGGAAGCTCAACCGCCTCGATCTCCATAGATCGCACTGATCTTTTCGAATCCCGGCACGACTGTCGCAGTTCTGCGACACCTCCTGCGGGTCCACTGTTCTCACCATCGTGACAGCGAGCGGGCAGATGCGGCAAGACTTTCCACCGAAGCGCCGCATCCCGCGGCGTTGTTTCGGGAGGTATATCATGAACAAGGTTGAATTCTCACGCTCCGTCAAGGCGCCCTTCGACAAGCGTTATGGCAATTTCATTGGCGGCAAATGGACCGAGCCGCTTTCCGGCAAGTATTTCGAGAACTTCTCGCCGGTAAACGGTCAGCTTCTCTGCGAAGTCACCCGTTCCGACTCCAGGGACATCGAGGCCGCGCTCGACGCGGCCCATGCGGCCAAGGACGCATGGGGCCGCACCAGCCCGGCCGAGCGCGCCTTGATTCTCAATCGCATTGCTGATCGCATGGAGGAGAACCTCGATCTCCTCGCGCGCGCCGAGACCTGGGACAACGGCAAGCCGATCCGTGAGACGACCGCCGCCGACCTGCCGCTGGCCATCGATCACTTCCGCTACTTCGCCGGCGCGATCCGCGCCCAGGAGGGCAGCCTCTCCGAGATCGACCACGACACCGTTGCCTATCACTTCCACGAACCGTTGGGCGTCGTCGGCCAGATCATCCCGTGGAACTTCCCGCTGCTCATGGCGGTATGGAAACTGGCCCCCGCGATCGCGGCCGGCAACTGCGTGGTTCTGAAACCCGCAGAGCAGACCCCGGCGGCGATCATGCTCTGGGCGGACCTCATCGGCGACCTGCTGCCGCCGGGCGTGCTCAACATCGTCAACGGCTTCGGCCTCGAGGCAGGCAAGCCGCTCGCCTCCTCCAACCGGATCGCCAAGATCGCTTTCACAGGCGAGACGACCACTGGCCGGCTGATCATGCAGTACGCCAGCCAGAACCTTATCCCGGTAACGCTCGAACTCGGCGGCAAGTCGCCCAACATCTTCTTCCAGGACGTCACCGCCGAGGACGACGATTTCTTCGACAAGGCGATCGAGGGTTTCGTCATGTTCGCACTCAACCAGGGCGAGGTTTGTACCTGCCCGAGCCGGGCGCTGATCCACGAAAAGATCTACGACCGCTTCATGGAGCGGGCGCTGAAGCGCGTCGAGGCGATCGTCCAGGGCGACCCGCTGGATCCGGCGACGATGATCGGCGCGCAGGCCTCGTCCGAGCAGCTCGAGAAGATCCTGTCCTACATCGACATCGGCAAGCAGGAGGGCGCCGAAGTACTCACCGGCGGCGCGCGCAACGAGCTGCCGGGCGATCTCGCCGGCGGCTATTATGTCAAGCCGACAGTGTTCAAGGGCCACAACAAAATGCGCATCTTCCAGGAGGAGATCTTCGGGCCGGTGGTTTCGGTGACAACCTTCAAGGACGACGACGAGGCGTTGTCGATCGCCAACGACACGCTCTACGGCCTCGGCGCCGGCATCTGGAGTCGCGACGCCAACCGGCTCTACCGCTTCGGGCGGGCGATCCAGGCGGGCCGCGTCTGGACCAACTGCTACCACGCCTACCCGGCGCACGCGGCGTTTGGCGGCTACAAGCAGTCCGGCATCGGCCGCGAGACCCACAAGATGATGCTCGACCACTACCAGCAGACCAAGAACATGCTGGTCAGCTACAGCCCGAAGAAGCTCGGCTTCTTCTGAGGACTGCCTCACGGGGCGCGGGACGTTCCCGCGCTTCGCGTTCCGGAGGGAGGATGGAATGCACGACAAGGTGAGCGCCACGCCAGCGGCGCTGGAGCTCCTGGCTATGATCATCGCCGAGCATGGGCCGGTGCTGTTCCACCAGTCGGGCGGCTGCTGCGACGGTTCCTCGCCAATGTGCTACCCCGTGGGTGATTTCGCTCTGGGGGACAGCGACATATTGCTCGGCGAGATCGGCGGCGCGCCGTTTTACATCGGCGCGGCGCAATACGACGCGTGGAAGCATACCGACCTCGTCATCGATGTTGTGCCCGGACGCGGTGGCATGTTCTCACTCGATAACGGCCGCGAGAGACGGTTCCTGACGCGGTCCACGGTGTGCCACATGGGGATCTGATTTCGAGTATCAGCGGACGTCTATCTGGCGCGCCCTCGCGCCCTCAAGCTGGTTCATGTCTGCGCCGTTGCTTCACGAAATCGACAAAAGCACGAAGCCCGGCCGGCGTCAGACGCCTCGATAGCGAGAAGCGTAATTCTTGAACCCTCACCTGCCAAGGCAGCAACGCGATAAAACGGCTCGTCGAAAGCGGCTGTCCTCTGGCAGGCGGCCAAGCTCAACCGCTTGAGTACCTCCGGTTCTACTCGAGCGCATCACCGATATCGCCGCAGCCTGCCATCCCGCACTCGTCCGGCGTGCCGTGGTGGAGGCGGTAGTCGCAACGCCTATCGCGAAACGATCGTATGAACGCGTTGATCTTCCCATCGATCCGGAGAACCCGATTTTGAGGGGCTCACGGCCAGCGTTGAACACGAGTATTGTTATTCGGGTCTGCTATACGCGCCGATATGCGACACCTACGCTTCTGCGCAGACTGGGCCGCTTTGATCTCGATCAAGCTGAAAAGAAGGCCCAAAGGTAGAGTTCAGGCCAAGGCCTCGTCCCGGCGTGTCTGTGGACTGGACGCGCCAAGCGCGAGCGTTCCTTGGGCGGATAAGCAACAGAGGACAAGAAGGCAATGCACAAGCACATCCTGATTTCGACGGACGGCTCCGACGTCGCGCAGAGGGGCGTCGACCATGGGCTTTCGCTTGCCAAGAGCCTCGACGCGAAGGTGACCGTCATCACGGTCACCGAGCCTTTCCCCTTCCATGCGAGCGCGGCCGGCGGCGGCTGGGTCCCGCTTCCCGGGGATATCTCGGGGTATGAAGAGGGGCAGAAGAAGGCTGCGGAGAAACTCCTGGCGACGGTGCGGGAATCCGCCGCCAGGATCGGCGTCAGCGCGGACGTGCTGCACGTGCCCGACGCGAGGCCAGCGGAAGCCATCGTCGAGGCGGCGAAGGCCCAAGAATGCAGCCTGATCGTCATGGCCTCGCACGGCCGGCGCGGCCTCGGGCGCCTGCTGCTGGGCAGCCAGACCTCGGAAGTGCTGGCCCATAGCCCCGTTCCAGTGCTCGTCGTACGCTGAGCGGGATGGAGGAAATTCCTGTCCTGAAGGACTACATCGAATGAAGCTTCGCGCTCTTGTGCCCCTACTCACCTATCCGGAACCCCACACGACGGCAGTCATAGCCAATGCTGCGGCGGTGACGGATCTGCTTGGCGCGGACCTCCACGCGCTGGTGCTAGAAGCTGACATTCCGGAGGTTTCGAACGCGTTCTCCCGCATGCTCATGAATCTGCCGGAAATGATCCGCAACGCCGAGAAACTCAGCGCGAGCAACGGCGCGGAACTGCTGGCCGCGGCCAGGGTTGAGGCGGAAGCCAGAAGCCTGAATCTGACGACTTCCGTGGAGAGGACGCAGGTCGCGCTGCTTGGCGAGGCGGCCGCTCGCCCTGCCCGCTATTTCGATATGGCGCTTGTCGGGTGGAACTCCGACAACCCCGGTATCCGCGCTTTGGCGGAGGCCGTTGTCTTCAGCTCCGGCCGCCCAACGATCCTTCTGCCCGATCAGGCGCCGCCCGCCAGTTTTAGCCGGGTGTCGATCGCATGGGATGGCACGCGCGTCGCAGCCCGCGCCGTGTCAGACGCCAGGTTTGTTCTGGAGCGCGCCGTGGAGATCAAGGTTGTCACCGTCACAGACGAAAAGTCAATCGACGAGGCAGATGCGGGGGAGCGGCTCGCGGGAAGTCTGCGCGAAGCCGGGCTGAAAGCCACCTTCTCGGCAGTGCGCGCGGAGGACTGCCCGATTGCAGAAACCCTGCAGCGCCACGCTGCCGGCCTAGGTTCGGATCTGCTGGTGATGGGAGGCTACGGTCACTCACGGCTCAGGGATTTCGTTCTCGGCGGCGCGACCGAAGGCGTCTTGGCGGACCTGAGGATGCCAGTGCTGCTTTCGCATTGACCGCCCTGCTGATGATGGATGCTTACCTTGCCTGATGCGCGGTGGCCGATTCTCTCGTTGAGAGGAGTGCTCCTCGGCGTGGCGCTCAGCGGACTCATGGTCGGCATTACTGGATGGGCGTCCGGCGCAGGCTGGCATCCCTGGCCGTGGGCCGTCGCGACCGCGTTGGTGCTGGCGGCCCTCGCCGTCGAGATCGTCCGCAGTCTGTCGCGCGGCGAAGTCGGGCTTGACCTGGTCGCCGCGCTATCGATGTCGGCCGCGCTCGCGTTCGGCGAGATGCTAGCGGGCAACGTCGTCGCGCTGATGTACGCGGGTGGCCAGTTTCTCGAAGGCTATGCGGCCGGCCGCGCACGCAGGGAGATGACCGCCCTACTCGGTCGCGTGGCCCACAGCGCCATGCGGTACGGCAATGATGGGCTCGACGAAGTCCTCATCCAGGCTATCGTTCCAGGCGACCGGCTCCTCGTTCGCCGCGGCGAAGTGATCCCCGTCGACGGCAGCCTTGCGTCACCTTCTGCCGTCCTGGACGAGTCCGCCTTGACCGGAGAGAGCCTGCCACGCACGAAGTTGCTGGGTGACGAAGTCCTGAGCGGAGCAACCAATGCTGGCGATGCCTTCGATCTCCTTGCGGACAGACCCGCGGCCGAAAGCACCTACGCCAACATCGTCCGGCTTGTAACCAAGGCACAGGAAGGCAAGCCTCCCAGCGTGCGTGCGGCGGATCGCTACGCGGTCTGGTTCCTGCTGCTGACCGTCTTGGCGGCAGGAACTGCCTGGGCCATCTCCGGCGACCCTGTCAGAGTGCTGGCTGTGTTGGTGGTCGCAACGCCGTGCCCGCTCATCCTCGCCCTGCCCGTCGCCATCATCTCCGGCATGTCGCGCGCCGCCAAGCTCGGCGTTCTCGTCAAGGACGGCGGGGCTCTCGAGACCCTTGCGAAGGTCAAGACGGTTATCCTCGACAAAACCGGAACCCTGACGTTCGGCCAAGCCGAGGTGGTCGACGTACGCACCGTCGGGACCTGGTTACCTGACGAGGTCCTGCGGCTCGCCGCCTCGCTCGACCAGGCGTCCGGCCACGTCACGGCAGCGGCGCTGGTGGCGGACGCACGCCGGAAGGGGCTCCCGCTCTCTGCGCCGACGGACGTCAGCGAGGTCGCCGGAACCGGAATCAATGGGATTGTCGAAAGACGCAGGCTGGTTATCGGCGGCAGCCGCTTCGTCAGGGACGCGATCACGCAGGGCGATCGCCATGGGTTGCGGGAAGGTCTTCCCTGGGGAAGCGCCGTGGTGGCCGTCGGCGTAGACGGCGTCCTGGCCGGGATCATCGCCATGGCTGACGCGATCAGGCCGGAGGCGCCCGCCATGCTCCGGGCGCTGGAGAAGGCTGGGATCGACCGCGTCGTGATCGCCTCCGGCGATCGCCAGGATGTGGTCGACGCCGTGGCTGCCCGGCTCGGGATAGCCAAGGCGGATGGCGAACTGGATCCGGCCCAGAAGGTCGACGTCGTGACCAGGGAACGCATGCGCGCTCCCGTGCTCATGGCTGGAGACGGCGTGAATGACGCTCCCGCGTTGGCGAGCGCCGACGTGGGCGTGGCGTTGGGCGCGCGCGGCTCCGCCGCCTCGTCGGAAAGCGCCGGAGTCGTCGTCCTCGTCGACCGCATCGACAGCCTGGCGTCCGCGGTAGAGGTCGCGCATCGGACCCGCCAAATCGCAACGCAAAGCGTGGTCGCCGGCCTCGGCCTCTCCGTCGTCGGGATGGCTGTGGCTGCGCTCGGCTATCTCCCGCCTGTGGCTGGCGCACTCGTGCAGGAGGGCATAGACGTAGCGGTGATCCTCAACGCCCTGCGTGCCCTCCGGTGATGTTCCGGACTCCTGAGCCACTCGGCCCCAGATTTCCCGCGTTCAGGCGTTTCAGTGCCCCGCGTGTTCGCCGTGAAGCAGTTCCAGACCGGGCGCCGGTCGCTCCAGGTCATGAGCTGTCTGGCCCTCGGCCGGAGCCTGGGTCCATTCTGCCCTGTCCGTGCCGCAGACCTGGATCACCGGGAAATAGATCGTTTCGCCCGCCGGGAGGCTTGCGTCGAGAGTCGCGCTGAAGACGAACTCATCATCGTACTCGTCGTCCGCCACGATTCCGCCGCTGCAGGATAGCTCGGTAACGCCTTCGGCCACCTTCTTGCCGTGCAGATCGTACTCTGCCTTGTACCCCGTCACCGTCTTTTCGATCGTCCATCCGGCCTTGGGCATCGGCTTGACCGCGATAACGCCTTCCGGGATCCGGACCCGGACCTCGTCCGTGGCCTTGCCGTCGCAACCGTGCGGAATCCTTAGAACCGCCTTGTAGGTCGTGCCGACGGCAGCCTGGGCGTTTTCGAACGAAACATGCGCATGGGCCGGTCCGGCCACGATCGCAGCGACCGCCGCAACTATAAGAGGCCTGTACATCTGACTGTCTCCTTTCTTCTCCAGGTCGAATGACCTCTCGAGGTCGAATGAGACTCGAGTTGCGCGACGGGTTGTTCCGCCCGCTTATGGAGCCACTGCATAGCCGCGTTGGCCGTCAGCTATTTGCGCTGCAGCAAACTCCGCAGATACGCCTTCAGGTCGCTCCCCCGAAAATCCATCGGGAGTTTGTTCCAGGACAAACTCCTCTGTCATGGCGGGCGTAGAAGTCGCTCATCGACAACGATGGATCACAAGGAGAACCGAGATGTTCACGCGTCGCCGGGCACTGATGGGAGCAGCGGCCGCCGCCATGCTGGCCGCGATGCCTTCAATGACCGCTTTCGCGGACGAGACCGAGATCGCCGCGCTGCCGCGCAAGCAGGTCACACTCGTCGCACCGCCCTTCGTGCATCCGCACGAACAGGTGGCCAAGAGCGGTCCGAAGGTGGTCGAGTTCACGATGACCATCGAGGAAAAGCCCGTCACTATCGATGACGAAGGCACCGTGCTGCAGGGCATGACCTTCAACGGCTCGATCCCCGGCCCGATGATGGTCGTCCATGAAGGCGATTACGTCGAGCTGAACCTGGTCAACCCCGGCAGCAACTCGATGCCCCACAACATCGACTTCCACGCCGCCACCGGCGCGCTCGGCGGCGGAGCCCTCACGCTCATCAATCCCGGGGAACAGGTGAAGCTGCGTTTCAAGGCAACCCGAACCGGAACCTTCGTCTACCACTGCGCGCCCGAAGGCCCGATGATCCCGTGGCACGTCGTGTCCGGCATGAGCGGGACGATCATGATCCTGCCCCGCGAAGGCCTGAAGAACGAGAAGGGCGAGCCGCTCACTTACGACAAGGTCTACTACATCGGCGAGAACGATTTTTACGTTCCGCGCGACGAGGACGGCAACTCCAAGACCTACGAGAGCCACGGCGACAGCTACGCCGACACGCTGGAGGTGATGAAACGTCTCGTCCCGTCCCATGTCGTCTTCAACGGCGCCAAGGGCGCCCTGACGGGCGACAACGCCATGAAGGCGAAGGTTGGCGAGACGGTGCTGATCGTCCACTCGCAGGCCAACCGCGATACCCGGCCCCACCTGATCGGCGGCCATGGCGACTACGTCTGGGAAGAGGGCAAATTCGCCAACCCGCCCGCCAAGGACCTGGAGACCTGGTTCATCCGCGGCGGATCGGCGGGAGCCGCGCTCTACACCTTCCTCCAGCCGGGCGTCTACGCCTACGTCAACCACAACCTGATCGAAGCGGTCGAACTCGGAGCGACGGCCCACTTCGTCGTCGAGGGCGAATGGAGCGACGACCTGATGAAGCAGGTCGAGGCTCCCGGACCGATCCCGACTCAATGACCGATCAGGCTGCGGCCCGGACCAAGGGGGATCCGGACCACGTTCCCATGGAGTATTTCGATGCCCGTCACCATGCTGGAAGCAGCTTTCGGCACCGTCGCCGCGCTGGTCGTGCCGACGCTCGCCGTCGGATTGCATGCGCCGCCAGGATGGTCGGTTCCGGTCGCGGCAACCGTCGAGATCGGGGAAAGGATCGTGGACTTTCCGGCACCGGGCGAATTCCTGTCGGGCGGTGTTCCTGCAGCGGCGCCATCGAAGCCTATAATGGTCGCCGGCTTCCGGATGATGACGCGGCAGGTCAGCCTCGCCGAGTACGATCTCTGCGTTGCGGCAGGCGCCTGCATGGCGGCCGACGCGCGCGCTTCTCAGGCAGACGTTCCGGTCACCGGGGTCAACTGGACGGATGCCGACACATATGCTCGCTGGTATTCCGAGGCCACTGGCGAATCCTGGCGGCTTCCGACCGCGCTCGAGGCAGCCGCGGCGGCCGGCGAACGTTTTGGTGGCGAATCCTTCTCCGCAACGGCGGACGACCCCCAAAATCCCGCGGTGCGCTGGATACGGCGATACAAGGAGGAAGCCGCGGCCAGGCACCCCGCGGATCCAGAGCCGAAGCCCGGCGGCCACTACGGCGTCAACACTCTCGGCGTCGAGGATTTCGGCAGCAACGTCTGGGAATGGACTTCGAGCTGCTACAGCCGCGTCACGCTCGATGCCAAGAGCGGCCAGCCCGAGACCGTCGTCGAGAACTGCGGCGTGCACGTGCTCGAGGGACGGCACCGGGCCTACATGTCCAATTTCGTTCGCGACGGCAGGAGTGGCGGATGCGCCGTCGGCACGCCGCCGGAGAATCTGGGATTTCGACTTGTTCGCGATGAGCCCTTTTGCGGGCCTGCATGCTGGATCAGCGCGCTCTTCTCCAGCGAAAGTTCCCAATCGTGACACAGAAATCAGACGCGTCGAGAATGCTTGCGGCAGCCTCGTCGCGGTTGCTGGAACTTGCCAACAGGGGCGAAAATTCCTTTGCCGCGGAGTTGCTGCGCCGCCTCGCCGAGGTGGGGCGTGAAGGTATTGCCGTTGAAGTCGACGACACCGCGTCCGATCGAACGGGAACGGTGGATCATGCGTCGAGTCCCGCCAAAAACTTCGCTGAAGCGAAGCGGAGGCGCGACCCGATCGACGTCGCATTGGCGCTCCTCGATGAGATATTCGAGTTGGCGCCTCGCGAGCCCAAGCAGGCCGTCGCGAGCGACATCGCAGAGATATTCCGCGAGATCTCCGAGATCGCGGCGCTTGGAGAGAGTGCGGCCAGGAAGGCGATTGAGGAATGAAGAAACGCCGTCGCCCCAAGGAGACTACACCAATGGATACCGATACTGCGCGACGACCGACGCTCCCGATCGAATGCCTGACGCGGCCGTCGCTGGTCGAACGCATTCGTCAGGGAGTAGCCGGCGCAGCGCTCGAACGTCAATGCGCCAAGGCCGCGAACGGCATGCCAGATTATGTCGGCTTGGAAGGCGATCTGGTCCAGCGCGCTGGCGGGCTCGCGGACGCCAGAAGGATGCGAGACGCCATCGTGCTCGTCCTCGCGCTTCTCGGGGAACTGGACGAACTCATGCCCGACGAGCCCGATCGCTCCGCGTTCCACGAGATTGCGGATCTGTTTCAAGACGTCTCTGAATTCGCGGCGTTCGGGGTGAAGGCCGCAAGACAGGCGGCAGGCGGAGGAAACAGCTGATGTCCGCCGCTATCACGCTAACCGACAGGTCCGTGCTGCGCTCGCTGCGCAAGTCCGGCGACGTTTCCCGTGACGGCCGGGGGCGGGTATCCTCCATGCCGCCGATCCTCCAGTATGGATTCAGGCCGTTCTTCTTCCTCGCCGCGCTCCACGCCGGCGCGGCGATCCCGGCCTGGCTTTGGATCTATTTTTCCGGCCATGCTTTGCCCGGCCCCTTCCCCGGCCTGCACTGGCACGCCCACGAAATGCTGTTCGGCTATCTGCAGGCCGTCCTGGCCGGCTTCGTGCTCACCGCAATCCCGAACTGGACGGGCCGGTTGCCGCTGAGCGGCTGGCCCCTCGCGGGCCTGGTGACACTGTGGCTGGCCGGGCGCATAGCTTGTGCCGCCGCCCCCGGCCCGGTCGCTGCCGTCGTCGTTGATATTTCGTTCCCGGCCATGCTTGGCTTTGCGGCCTGGCGCGAGGTGGTGGCAGGGCGCAACTGGAAGAACGCGCCCGTGGCTGTCATGATCACGCTGTTCGGGCTGGCCAACGCGCTGGACCACGCAGCCAATCTCGGGTTCGTTCCGCATGGCTTGGGCGTGCGGCTGGCACTGGGCGCGATCGCCATGCTGCTTGCCCTTGTCGGTGGCCGCATCGTTCCAAGTTTCACCCGGAACTGGCTTGTCAAGAATGGCGGGACGCGCCTTCCGGCAAGCTTCGGCGCCTTGGACAAGGCGGCGCTGGCGACGACCGCCGCTGGCGCGGCCGCCTGGGTGGCCGTTCCGGATTCAACTGCCGCAGGAGGCATGCTCGGTCTCTCAGGTGTGCTTCTGGCCGCGCGTCTGGCGCGTTGGCAAGGCCAGCACACCACGCGCGAGCCAATCGTGCTGATCCTCCATATCGGCTACGCCTGGCTCGGCTTCGCACTATTGCTGCTCGGTGGCTCCGTGCTGTTTTCAGGGCTACCGGAAAGCGCCGCTCTGCACGCGCTGACAGCCGGCGCGATCGGCACGATGACGCTCGCCGTCATGACCCGCGCCAGCCTCGGCCACACTGGACGGGAGATCGTCGCGGACCGGACCGTTCTCGCAGCCTACATAGCGGTTACATTGGGAGCTGTCCTGCGGGTCGCGGCGCCGTTGGCAGGAGACTGGCACGCGCACTTACTGATCTGCGGCGGTGCGCTGTGGAGTGCCGCCTTCCTGCTGTTCACCATTCGCTATACGCCTGTCCTGTGGGGGCGCAGGGCCAGCGCTTGAGATGGGCGGATACTCCGAGCCTTCGGCCGGCATAGTTCGAGACGTTGGAGCCTCAGAAAAAAGGTATTGAAAAAGCCACTTAAGACGATAGCCTGTTCAGCGGTCTGACGCTTCACAGTATCTGGCCAAGTCCAAGGCACATGGAGTGGTCATGACCCAGGACAGCCCCCAGGCCCTTTCCGACCCCGGACCTTCGCGTTCGAAGACGAGGCGACGAGAGTTGCTGGCCTTTCTCGCACTCGCTTTCGGCATCTGGCCCATCGTCGCTGTCGGCGTCGTCGGTGGCTACGGCTTCCTGGTCTGGATGTATCAGATCGTGTTCGGGCCGCCCGGCCCTCCGGGAGGGTGAAGCAATGCGCGAAAATCCTGCTATCACCCGCAGATCCCTTCTCAAGGGTGGATTTCAGGCTCGGCATCATATTTCGAGCGCCGTCGTCGTCGTGCTGCCGGCGCGAAGGGAAGAATTGAGCAGGCGACTGGCGGAAATGCCTGGCGTGGAGATTCACGCCGGCGAAGGCAGCCGGATCGTCGTCACGATCGAGGGTCCAGGCAGCGGCATGCTCGGCGAGACCCTGACCACTATCTCGATGATGGACGGCGTGATCGCCGCCAACATGGTCTTCGAGCATATCGAGGGACGGGAGGACGAAAGCAAATGACGTCATCCATCAACCGTCGTGATCTGCTGAAGGCGCACGCGGCGTCGCTCGCGGCAGCGTCGGCCGGGATCGTTCTCCCGGCCGCGGCGCAGCCCGTTCCCGGTGGCGTCGAAGCACTGGAGATCAAGTGGTCCAAGGCTCCCTGCCGCTTCTGCGGCACCCGGTTGCGGCGTGATGGTCGGCGTGAAAGACGGACGTGTTGTCGCGACACACGGTGACATGCAGGCCGAGGTCAACCGCGGCCTGAACTGCGTCAAGGGCTATTTTCTCTCCAAGATCATGTATGGCGAGGATCGCCTGACAAGGCCGTTGATGCGCAGGCGCGGCGGCGCCTACGACAAGGACGGCGAGTTCGAGCCCGTCTCCTGGGACGAGGCCCTCGACCTGATGGCGCAGAAGTGCAAGGCCGTGCTCCGGGAGAAAGGTCCCGAAGCGGTCGGCATGTTCGGCTCCGGCCAATGGACCGTCTTCGAGGGTTACGCCGCAACCAAGCTGATGCGCGCCGGCTTCCGTTCGAACAATCTCGATCCCAACGCCCGACATTGCATGGCCTCGGCCGCCGTCGCCTTCATGCGCACATTCGGCATGGACGAGCCGATGGGCTGCTACGACGATTTCGAGCACGCCGACGCCTTCGTGCTGTGGGGCTCGAACATGGCCGAGATGCACCCAATCCTGTGGACACGGGTGGCGGACCGCCGGCTCGGCCATCCCCATGTGCGCTGCGCGGTTTTGTCGACCTTCACGCACCGGTCGATGGACCTTGCTGACATCCCGATTGTGTTCAAGCCGGGCACGGATCTGGCGATCCTGAATTACATCGCCAACCACATCATCCTATCCGGGCGGGTCAACGAAACGTTCGTGCGCGACCACACCGTGTTCATGAGCGGGGCCACCGACATCGGCTACGGGCTGCGGCCGGACAATCCCGTAGAGATGGCTGCCAAGGGTGCGGCGGATCCCGGAAAAACGGAGCCAATCGACTTCGACGCGTTCAAGACGATGATCTCGGACTACACGCTCGAGATGGTCTCGGAACTGTCTGGCGTCGAGCCCGAGTTCCTCGAGGAACTGGCGGAGCTCTATGCCAACCCCGACGTGAAGGTGATGTCGCTGTGGACCATGGGCTTCAACCAGCACGTCCGCGGCGTGTGGGCCAACCAGATGGTCTACAATATCCACCTGTTGACTGGCAAAATCTCGGAGCCTGGCAACAGCCCGTTTTCGCTCACCGGCCAACCGTCGGCCTGCGGCACCGCGCGCGAGGTCGGCACCTTCGCCCACCGCCTCCCCGCCGACATGGTTGTGACCAACCCCGAGCACCGAAAGCACGCCGAGGAGATATGGCGTCTGCCGCACGGCCTCCTGCCGGAGAAGCCCGGCTTCCATGCCGTCCAGCAAGACCGCATGCTGAAGGACGGCAAGCTCAACTTCTACTGGGTCCAGGTCAACAACAACGTTCAGGCCGCACCGAACAATTCGAACGAGACCTATCCGGGCTACCGCAACCCTGACAACTTCATTGTCGTGTCCGATGCCTATCCGACCGTTACCGCGCTCTCGGCGGACGTGATCCTGCCGGCGGCGATGTGGGTGGAAAAGGAAGGAGCATACGGCAATGCCGAGCGCCGCACTCATGTCTGGCACCAACTCGTGGATGCGCCCGGCGAGGCGCGCTCCGATCTTTGGCAGTTGGTCGAATTCTCGAAACGTTTTACCACCGAAGACGTCTGGCCGGCCGACCTCCTGAATGCCAATCCTGACTACAAAGGCAAGACGCTGTTCGACGTGCTGTTCAGGAACGGCATGGTCGACCGCTTCCCATTAGGAGAACTCGACGCCGAGTATGAAAACAGGGAATCGCGCGAATTCGGCTTCTACCTGCAGAAGGGCTTGTTCGAGGAGTATGCCGAATTCGGCCGCGGTCATGGCCACGATCTCGCGCCTTACGACGTCTATCACGAGGTGCGTGGCCTGCGCTGGCCCGTCGTCGACGGCAAGGAGACGAAGTGGCGCTATCGCGAAGGCCTCGACCCCTATGTGAAGCCGGGCGAAGGCGTAAAATTCTATGGCAGGCCAGACGGCAAGGCAGTGATCCTCGCCGTGCCTTACGAGCCTCCGGCGGAATCCCCTGACGAGGAATACGACGTCTGGCTGGTAACTGGACGCGTCCTCGAGCATTGGCATTCGGGATCGATGACGATGCGGGTGCCGGAGCTCTACAGGGCGTTCCCCGGCGCGGTCTGCTTCATGAACGCCGACGACGCGCGACGGCGCGGCATCAACCAGGGAGCCGAGGTCCGGGTCGTTTCACGGCGTGGCGAGATCAGGCTCAGGGTCGAAACCCGGGGGCGTAACCGCATGCCGCGCGGCGTGGTGTTCGTGCCCTGGTTCGACGCCAGCAAGCTCATCAACAAGGTGACGCTCGACGCCACTGATCCCATCTCCAAACAGACGGATTTCAAGAAATGCGCGGTCAAGGTCATGCCCGTCTGACGCGCCGCGCGCGCGTCGCACTTGTCGCCGCAGGCCTGTTCGCCGTCGGCACTGCGGCGTTGGCGCAAATGTCGGCCGAGATCGTCCCGCCGCTTACCGGGGCAGCGCAGCCGATGGACGAACTTCCGGCTGATCCGACGCCCAAGTGGACAGTCGACGATATCAGAAAGATGCGCGCCTATCCCGACCAACCGCCCGTCATCCCGCACTCGATCGAGGGCTACCAGCTTTCGGTCAACACGAACCGCTGCCTGTCGTGCCACAAGCGCGAGTTCACGCAAGGGTCGGGCGCACCGATGATCAGCGTCACGCATTACATCACCCGCGAGGGCCAGATGTTGGCCGACGTCTCACCCCGACGCTATTTCTGCACCGCCTGTCATGTGCCGCAGGCCGACACCGCGCCGCTCGTCGGCAACACGTTCACCGACATGAGCAAGCTGGGCGTCGGCCACGCGGGAGATGAGTAGCATGTGGTCACGGCTCAAGGCCGCCGCCTTGTGGGCCTGGCGCATATTGGCGACGCCCGCCGCGACGCTCAGCCTGGGCTTCCTGACGCTCGGCGGCTTTGTCGGCGGTGTGATGTTCTGGGGTGCGTTCAACACCGCCCTGGAACTGACCAACACCGAGCAGTTTTGCATCTCCTGCCATGAGATGGAGACGAACGTTTACGAGGAGCTCACGCGCACCGTCCACTTCTCGAACCGTTCAGGAGTGAGGGCCTCGTGCCCGGACTGTCACGTCCCGCACGAATGGACCGACAAGATCGCCAGGAAAATGCAGGCTTCCAAAGAGGTCTGGGGCAAGATCTTCGGCACCATCAACACCCGCAGGAAGTTCCTCGAATACAGGCGTGAACTGGCTGAGCACGAATGGGCCCGACTGAAAGCGAACGACAGTCTCGAATGCCGCAACTGTCATTCCTCGGTGGCGATGGACTTGTCCAAGCAAACCGAACGCGCGGCAACGATCCACACACGCTACCTCCTGTCTGGCGAGGCTACCTGCATCGACTGCCACAAAGGCATAGCCCACGAGCTGCCGAACATGGAAGGCGTCGATCCCGGCTGGAAAGTTCCCCCCGAATTTGAGGGAGAGGAACTGCCGGCGGCTTCTGTATTCGATCGCCTGGAAAGGACTGCGCGGTCCCCGCACGGAATGATGTGGAGCTTGGACGACGGCGCGCCTTCCAGATGATCGGGTGGCGGTACACCGCTCCATCCGGGGCTAGAACTCTGTGGGTGTCACGCGCGCCTCGCCCGAACGCTCAGCCACCGATCATTGGGCTTTCCGATGCACCGACGTACCTCGCTGACGATCCAGCCGGCGTCTGTGAGTGCGGACCGCAGGGCAGACTCGCGCCAGTACGTCTCGACGTAGCGCCGAGGCGCTGCAGCGCTGCCGTGTGTGGACACATTCTCGCCATCGCCCTCTCTAACCGAGGCGTGCAGTTGGCCACCGGGCCGGGTCGCCTCGGCAAGCCGTGCAAGCAGCGTGCCGAAATCCTCGCGAGCGACGTGAATCAGGCAGGCACAGGCCCAGATCCCGTCATACGGCGTGCGGGGACGCTGCGGGTCGGCCAGGTCTTCGGTCAGCGGGTCCAACAGGTCGGCCTCGAAGCCACTCTCGCGAAGCAGTTCGACGAAGCCCTTCGAAATGTCGGTGCGCCGGACGCTGATCCCCCGCTTCTCAAGCTCAAGTGCATCTCGCCCGCCACCGATTCCGATCTCCAGCACCCTGCCAGAGCCACCCAGCTCGGTCACGAACGCATCGATCTCTGTCGCGACCCATTCTGGCATCGCCGCGGCCTCGGCAGCGTACTCCGCCGCGACCGTATCATAGGCCCGCACGGTATCCCGGTCGGTGCTCATCCTGGCGCTCCTCCTTCAAGACAAGAGGACCGATGGCGAGAGGGCCATCAGCCCGTTGCGCCCCTTAGACTTTCGGCAGTTGGTGACGTCGCGGGCGATTTGCTTCCCAGCCATAACAGAAATTCGATCTGAGACACTACCGGGCAGCCACGCTGATTGACACTTCGAAGCGACGTTTGGTCGGGAGTTGTCAACGAGGGACATTGATCTGAGACAACGACGATTGTGTGCGACGCGCGCATTGTGAGACTTCGATGAGGAGTTCCGCCATGATAATTCGACAACTATCCCTCGCCCAATGCACCGCCCTGATTTCTGAGAACCGGCTCGCGCGGCTCGCCTGCTCGTCCGGTAACCAGCCCTACCTTGTGCCAATCTACTACGCCTACGACGATAGATGCACCTATTCCTTCACTATGCCGGGCCGAAAGCTGGACACCATGCGGGGCAACCCTCAAGTGGCGCTTCTGGTCGAAGAAAAAGGTGAGGCCCGTTCTTGGAAGAGCGTCGTCGCCGAAGGCCGCTTAGAGGAGTTGCCCGACCGCATTGACATCAAACGAGAGCGCGACCGGGCCTGGTCTCTGCTTAGCCAGCACGCCAACTGGTGGGAACCCGGCGCGCTGAAGCCCGTCGTTGCACCGCTCGTCGACCATGCTTCGCACGTCTTCTTTCGAATCCATGTCGAGCGGATGTCCGGGCGGGAGGCCCATGAGAAATGAGGCAGAGCGGCGGATGCGCGTCGACGTCGAGCGTCCAAGCAGCTACTCGACCAGCAGGGCGAACGCTTTCCTGACGGCCGCTCAGTGCATTTGGCGCCAGACGCACTGTCAGATCAAGACAAGCAGCGTCATCCGGCAGCGTCATCCGGCGCGGCAGCTGCCACGAAACCAAAACGGGAAGCGTTCAACTCAATAGCAGTCCGTCACGGGCCCCGCGTGAACGGTTCTCTCTGGATCACGTGCGGCGGTGGTGGCGCTTGTAACCTGCGCTGGGAAGGTGGCCCAACGTCCTGGATGTGAAGCTTCGCGGATGGTCACCTTCGCAAGGGATCAGCAACGAGGCTTGGCGCGGCCTCCGGCTCCCAGTCAGTTTTCCAAGAGCCGCCGGTCCTCCTTGGAAAAGGAAGACCGGCGGACGAGGTCGGCAAAGCTGTGGCCCGGGTGGCAGCGGCCATATCGCCGCGACGTTTCCTTCCTGATCACGGGATCGTGGTTCGGCGCGCCTTGGCGCCAAGCCTGCCTGTCCGCTCGGTCCATCACTTCCGCCTCCTTGACGCGGCCCCCGCCGTCCGCGCCATTTCGCGTCTGTTGGCCCGCGCTACCTGGCCGCCACGGCCTGGCCGAAGAGTTCGGCGAACACGGCTTTGGCCTTGCCGGTCTGCTTGACGGCCTTCGCTGCGTCGAGGTTGACCGGCTGGCCCACCTCGATCAGGGCGACCATGCCCATTCCGTAGTGCGGCGCACACTTGACGCCGTAGACGCCTTCCTTATCGAGCGTTACCGTGAAGACCTCGTTGAACTTGCTCTTGAAGGCCTCGGCGCCTTCCGGGAGCATGCCTTTGATCGTTTCCACGTTGTGGCCCTTGTCGGTCGGCACGAAGCGAATGGTATCGCCGGGGGCGGCGCTGACGAAGTCGGGTTGGAACACCATCGCACCCTTCTCGCCCTTGTTCAGCATCGTGACCTCGATTTCGGCCGCGCCAGCCGCGCCTGCGGTCGCGACGGCCGCGCCTAGCGCCAGCGCTGCGATGAGCTTCTTCATTTTCCTGGTCCTTTCCTGGTATGCGGCTCCAATGCCGTTGAAGGCTTTATAGTGCGTGTCGCCAACAGGCAGTTTGCGCTGGCGCAAATAGCCGCTAGAAATCGAACAGGAGCGGCGCCCCACAGGAGCAGCGCCCCACAGGAACAGCGCCCCAGACTGGAAGCGAAGACAATGCCTCTCGACAGGTCCCTGATTTCGGGATTGCCCGCGTTTGCCGGCCTCGACGGCAAAGACCTCGATGCTATTCTCTCGCGGGCGCGGTCCTCCCGCTTTCCCAAGGATTCGGAGGTTTTCGGACAAGAGGAGGAGGCCACGTCCTTCTTCCTGCTCCTGTCGGGTCATATCCGCGTCGTCCGCACCTCGCCCGAAGGGCATCAAGTGATCGCTCGATACATCACCGAGGGTGAACTCTTCGGCATCGCCATCGCCATGGGCAGGACGACCTATCCGGCGTCCGCGGTCGCGGCGGTTGATTGCGTCGTCCTCGCCTGGCCCAATTCCGCGTGGGCAGAACTGCAATCGCGTTTCCCGACGTTCGGGGCCAGTGCCTACCGCACGATCGGTTCCCGCCTCCAGGAAACCCAGGCGCAGGTCATGGAGATGTCGACCCAGCAGGTCGAGCAGCGCATCGCCCACGCGTTGCTGCGTATCGTCAGCCAGTCCGGACGAAAGACGCCAGAAGGGATCGAGATCGACTTTCCAATCACGCGTCAGGACATCGCGGAGATGACCGGAACGACGCTGCATACGGTCAGCAGGCTGCTCAGCGCCTGGGAAGACCAGGGTATTGTAAGGAGCGGGCGCCAGAAGGTCACCGTGACTGACCCGCATGCGCTCATGCTGGTGTCTGAGAACAGGCGCAAGGGGCCGGCTGCATAGCGCCGCCGTCACGTCGCTGGCATAAACGGGCGCGTTCAATACGAGCTTTGTAGAATGGGGAGCAATCGGCGGTTCCGATAAGTTCCTACCGTCGATTCTCGTCGGAAGCCGACTTCTTCGAAAAAGGCGAGGTGAATGTTGGCCAATTCCGGGTCGCGTCGCGCAAAATTTGATGTGGATCAAGTCGCATTCAGCCGCGAGCGGTAATCGACATCAGCCAAACGTTTGGAATTCCAATGATCTCGGTGACGGATCCGCTATTTTGCCAACTGCCTCTCCGGGTGGAGCGTGCCGCATGCGGCGCATGCGGTTCAGAGCGCCGCGACGCCATCACCGAGGAAGGCCGACGGCGCGTTCGCAAGCGGATCGCTGCTTATCGCCTCGAGAAGTTCCTGGGAGAAGGATTCCAGGTCGACTCGATGGGCGTGGCATGCGTCGGCGACCGTATGGAAGATTCCGATCGGACAGCCGATGCAGAGCATTCTGTTGCGGATCATCACCCTTATGGTTGCCGGCCATCGCCGCATGATCTCGTCGACCGTCATATCGGGATCGATGGTTTCAGGTTGGTTCACGATAGTCGTCTCCAAAGAAGGCCATCTAAACCGTCCGCCTCGCCCGGAACTTTGCGCAGGCGCAAACAAATGGCGGAACGAGCGGGCTGGGACGAATTGCGCGCTTGCCGTGCGGAAGTCAGGCACCTAAAAGTAGCAGACACGATACCACTTTGTGTGCTGCGATGAATTCTGCTGTTTACGATCGCGCCCGCCCGCAGGCGGAAATGCCGCTGTCCCACCCGTTGGTCGACCGCGGGTTCATTGCCGCGCTTGTCCGCGATTTCTACGTCCGCGTCAGGTCGGATACTCGCCTCGGACCCATCTTCGCTGCGGAAATCCACGGCGACTGGGAACCGCATCTGGAGAAGATGACCGACTTCTGGTGTTCGGTCATTCTGAAGAATGGCGCGTACAGCGGCCGCCCCGTGCCTGCGCACCTTAAGCTGAAGCAGGTGCGCGAGGAGGATTTCGACATATGGCTCGGTCATTTCCGCAAAACCGTCGAAGAGCGATGCCCGCCTGAGGTAGCCGAAGTGTTCGTCGACCGCGCCGAAAGGATCGCGCGGAGCCTGAAGGTCGCCATGTTTTTCCGGCTTGATCGCCCGACCGCGGGGGCGGCGGGATGATAAACGCGGAAGGGCAGGCTTTTCCCGCCGAGACGACGGCTTTCGTAGCGTGGGCGGGCATGCTCGCGCTGACGTCGCATTTTCGTTTAGCTGACAGCCTGCTAGGGTGGGTTCTTTCTGCGATGAGAACCAGGAATCCGCGGGATGCGTCTCACCTTTCAGACGGACTATGCGCTCAGGATGCTGATCTACCTGGCGGTCCACCGGGAAAGACCGTGCCGAGTAACCGACGTGGCCGCGGCATACGGGATATCACGCAATCACCTCCTGAAAGTGGCTTTCAGGCTCGGGCGACTGGGTTACCTCACCACGGCTCGGGGGCGCACCGGCGGCATAGCGCTCGCCCGGCGGCCGGAGGACATCAACTTGGGTGAGGTCGTGCGGCACATGGAAGACGACTTCGCTCTGACGGAGTGTATGCGCAGGGATGGCGGCTTGTGCGTCATATCCCCTGCCTGCCGGCTCGAGGGCGTCGTCGTCAAGGCGCTGCAGGCGTTTCTCGCTGTCTTCGATGGCTATACTCTGGCTGACATAGCCGCAAACAGATCCGAACTGGTGGAGTTGTTTGAAATGCACAGAGTTTCTGGGGAAGTTGCCTGAGCGAATGCCGTACCTGGAGGGAATGCATGATATCGAACCTCAAATCCTCTGAACGGCAGTACGCCTTGCTCATCGCGGTGGCAGTAGCGCTCGCGGGACTCGCCATGGCCGCCCTCGGACGCTCGGACACTCTCGGGGTGCACGGCGTTATCGTCATGCTTTTTGCGGGCGTCGTAATCTACCTCCTCATGTCGTCGTTCTACGGCGCCGAACCGACCGAAGACCGAGCAGTCTCCTATTACGACGATCCCATCAAGGTCGGGATCGTGCTCTCGATGGCCTGGGCTGTCTTCGGCATGTTCATGGGCGTGTGGGTGGCCGCGCAGCTCGCCTGGCCAGACCTCGCCTTCGATGCGGCCTGGTCCAGCTTCGGGCGGCTGCGGCCAACGCATACGTCCGGCGTCATCTTCGGGTTCGGCGGAAACGCACTCATTGCCACATCCTTCCACGTCGTGCAACGCACGTCTCGCGCGCGGCTAGCCGGCCAGATAAGCCCTTGGTTCGTGCTTCTCGGCTTCAACCTGTTCTGTGTTCTGGCCATTTCCGGATATCTGCTCGGTACCACCCAGTCGAAGGAGTACGCGGAAGCCGAGTGGTACGCCGACTTGTGGCTGGTGATCGTCTGGGTGACCTACTTCATTCTTTACATCGCCACGATCGCGCGTCGGAAAGAGCCGCACATCTACGTCGCCAACTGGTACTTCATGGCCTTTATCCTGGTCGTGGCCATCCTGCACATCGTCAACAACCTCGCGCTGCCGGTGTCCTGGGGGCACGCCAAGAGCTACACGATCTGGCCGGGCGTCCAGGATGCGATGGTCCAGTGGTGGTACGGCCACAACGCGGTTGCGTTCTTCCTCACCGCAGGTTTTCTCGGCATGCTCTACTACTACCTGCCGGTCCGGGCGCAGCGACCGATCTTCTCCTACCGTCTCTCGATCCTGAGCTTCTGGGGCATCACCTTCTTCTACATGTGGGCGGGTTCCCACCACCTGCACTACACCGCGCTCCCCCACTGGGTGCAAACGCTCGGCATGACCTTTTCCGTGATGCTTCTCGTGCCTTCGTGGGCATCCGCGGGTAACGCGCTGCTGACCCTCAACGGCGCCTGGCACCGGGTCCGTGACGATGCGACCCTGCGATTCATGATGGCCGCGGCAGTCTTCTATGGGCTCTCCACCTTCGAGGGCTCGTTCATGGCGATCAGACCGGTGAACTCTCTCTCGCACTACACTGATTGGACAGTCGGCCACGTCCATGCCGGAGCGTTGGGATGGGTCGCGCTCATCACCTTCGGCTCCGTCTACACGCTCGTCCCGGCGCTCTGGAAGCGCGAGCGGATGTATTCGGCCGCGCTCGTCGAGGTCCATTTCTGGCTCGCGATCGCCGGAACGCTGATCTACGTCTTCGCGATGTGGAATTCCGGCATCATCCAGGGTCTGATGTGGCGAACCTATACCGAGGAAGGCGCTCTCGCCTATTCGTTCGTCGATTCACTGGTGGCAATGTATCCATACTATATCGCCCGCGCCATCGGCGGACTGCTGTTCCTGCTGGGCGCACTGGTCGGCTGCTACAACATCTGGATGACGGTCCGTATGGTGCCGCTCGCGGCAGCCCGTGAGACAGACGCACCCGTCATCCCCGCCGCAGTACCGGGAGAATGACGGATGCCTGAACTTTTCCACCGCAAGATCGAGCGGTCCGCGATCCTCTTCGTACTTGGAATAATAGCTGCGGCCAGCGTTGGCGGCATCGTCGAGATTGCTCCCCTGTTCACCATCGACGAAACCGTCGAGCAGGCGCCCGACATGCGGGTTTACACCCCGCTGGAGCTCGCGGGCCGCAACATCTATGTCCGTGAAGGCTGTTACGCCTGTCACAGTCAGATGATCCGCACCCTGCGCGACGAGGTCGAGCGCTACGGTCCGTATTCGCTCGCCGTGGAATCCCAATACGACCGGCCGATGCTCTGGGGGTCGAAGCGGACCGGACCCGACCTTGCGCGTGTTGGGGGAAAATATTCGGATTTCTGGCATGTCGCACATCTGACGAATCCACGCGACGTCGTGCCGGAATCGAACATGCCCGCCTATACCTGGCTTGCCCGCACGACGCTGAAGACGGACGACCTGCCGCAGCATCTGGCGGCCCAGCGGGCACTCGGCGTACCCTATACCGAGGCGATGGTGGAAAACGCTGCCCGCGACGCCTACGGGCAGGCGACCCCCGACACTGATTTCTCAAGCGGGGTGACTGAGCGGTATGGTGACAAAACCCAGGTGAGCGCATTCGACGGCGTCACCACACACGTCACCGAGATGGACGCGCTGGTGGCCTACCTGCAGGTGCTGGGCAGGCTGACGGGAGCCGCGTACGAGGATACGGCGGCGCCGGAAAAGAAGCCGGACCCGGAAAGCTGACGGGAGGACCGATGATGGATTTCGACCACGACACGCTCGTTGCCCTGTCCAAGAGCTGGGGCCTTTTCTACCTGATGGGCTTCTTCCTCTGTGTCGTTGTCTACGCCTTCTGGCCGTCCAACCGAAAACGTTTCGACAGGGCCAAGACCAGCATCCTCGATCGGGACGACAAGCCATGGAAGTAAGCGAACGCGATCCCGCTACCGGCCGCGAAACGACTGGCCACGAGTGGAACGGCATCAAGGAATTGGACACGCCGGTCCCGCGCGGGGTCCTGATGTTCCTGATCGTCACGCATATCTGGGCGCTCGCATGGTGGTTCCTTGTGCCGGCATGGCCGTTGGGAACGACATACACCAAAGGGCTTCTCGGCGTTGATCAGCAGACGACGGTTGAAGCACGGGTGATTGAAGGCCAGCGCGAGCGCGCCGCCTGGACGGCCCGGCTCGAATCCGAACCTTACGACGCCATCATGGCGGACGAAGCTCTGATGCAGACCGTCCGTCACACCGGGCAGCAGCTGTTCGGCGACAACTGCGCCGCCTGCCACGGACGCGACGGCAAGGGCGGCGCGAACTATCCCGATCTCACGGACGACGACTGGCTGTGGGGCGGCGGTCCCCAGCTGATCGAGCAGACGATGCGCGTCGGCATCAACACCGCCCATCCCGAAAGCCGTATCGGGCAGATGCCTGCTTTCGGCCGCGACGACATGCTCGACCGGAACCAGGTGCACGACGTTGCCGCCTATGTCTACTCGCTGACAAATCCCGACACCTCGACACCGCAGAACCTCGGCCGCATCAACGCCGGCAAGGAAGTCTTCGTGACGACATGCGCGGCCTGTCATGGCGAGAACGCGCAAGGCAATCGCGAGGTCGGAGCGCCGAACCTGACCGACGCGTACTGGATCTACGGCGGAAGCATGGACACCATCATCGCTTCCGTCCACGGAGGCCGGCAAGGCCACATGCCGACCTGGGACGAGCGGCTGACCACCGCGGAAATTCGGACACTTGCGCTTTTTGTCCATGACCTGGGGACGCGCCAGCCATGACCCCCCGCAGAAGCACTCGCCTTCCCGGCGGATGGATTCTCTGGTTGCTCGTCCCGGCGGGGCTGCTGCTCTTCGCCGGCGCCAACGCGCATCTTGTCTACGTGGCGTTCCAATCGCAGCCGGGCTGCGTGGCGCACGTGAAGGATACCAGCGACGGCGGCAGCTATCGCGCCGCCAAGTCAGCCTGCTGAAGGAGAAAGACATGGGCGAGGCCGACGAATCCTACTGGCTGCTGAGCGAGACATCCGGCATCGGGGAAACCCGGGATCCCAAGCTTCAACGCCACCTTCCGGTCCTGGAAGGATTGCGTTGGCTCGCTGAGGGCTGGCGCGATTTCTGGACCCGCCCCGCCTCCAGCCTCGCTTACGGTGTCGGCGTTTTCGTGCTTTCGGTGGCGTTCGTGTGGACCCTCGTCGAGTTCGGTCGCGACTATATCCTGTTCCCATCGCTTGCCGGCTTCCTGATCGTCGCACCGTTCCTGGCGATCGGGCTTTACGAGAAGAGCCGCGCGATCAGCGAAGGCCGCGAAATCGGGCTTGCTTCGATGCTTCATGTGCGACCGAGAGCGGGCGCGCAGATCTTCTTCACGGGCCTGCTTCTCTGTCTCCTGATGCTGCTCTGGATGCGGGCGGCGGTTCTCCTGTGGGCGCTGTTTTTTGGCGTGACGGCGTTTCCGGGCCTCGACAATGTGATCGGGATACTGATTGGCACGCCGTCGGGATGGGCGATGTTGATCATAGGAACGGCGATCGGCGGTCTGTTCGCATCCTTCGCGTTTTCGATCAGCGTGTTTGCCGTTCCTATGCTGCTTGACCGGCGCGTCGATGCTCTGACCGCGATGGCCACGAGCATGAAAATGGTGTGGAACAACCTGCCGCCGATGATCGCCTGGGGTGCCATGGTGCTCGTGCTTTTCGGCATCTGCGTCGCCACTGGCCTTATCGGCATGATCGTCATCTTCCCGCTGCTCGGACACGCGACATGGCACGCCTACCGGGCAGTGGCCCGGCCGGAGGCCTGATCGATGAGTTGCTGCGCGCCGGGATCCGAGGCGGCCCTGATGATTGGGCCCGGGCGGCGCGAGATCGTCCCGCAAGAGGTGGTCTTTGCGAGCCGAGATCTCGGCGATGGTACGATTCAGACGGACTTTTCCGTCCCTCAGGTGCATTGCGCAGGCTGCATCGGCGCGATCGAAGGCTTGCTCAGCCAAGTCGAGGGCATCGTTTCCGCGCGGGTGAACCTGACCGCAAAACGTGTCGTAGTGAAGTGGCGGCGGGACGGCGCCGTGCCGCCGATGATCGAAACGCTTCGAAAAGCCGGTTACGAAGCAACACTCGCCGAGCCTGAGAACGGAGACGGCGATCCGGAGATGGGCCGCTTGCTGCGCGCCACGGCCGTTGCCGGCTTCGCCGCCATGAATATCATGCTTCTTTCCGTCTCGGTCTGGTCGGGAGCGGACGCCGGCACGAGGCACGCATTCCACCTGATCTCCACGGCCCTCGCGTTGCCGACGCTGGCCTATTCGGGCCGGATTTTCTTCGCTTCCGCGTGGAGCGCCCTGCGCGGCGGCCGGACGAACATGGACGTGCCGATCAGCGTCGGCGTGCTGCTCGCATTCGGCCTCAGCGCATACGATACGGTGACGGGCGGAGCCCATGCTTACTTCGATGCGGTGACATCCTTGCTGTTCTTCCTGCTGGCTGGACGCGCTGTGGACCAGGCGATGCGCGGACGCGCTCGCGAAGCGGTCAGGTCGCTCGCGCGGATGATGCCGCGAGGCGCCACGGTGCTCACGCCTGATGGCGAACGCGAATATCGCGACGTATCCGCTATCCGCAGCGGCGAGACTGTCCTTGTTCTCGCGGGAGAGCGCGTGCCGGCCGATGGCACCGTAATTTCCGGAAACGCCTCGCTCGACCTGTCGGTTGTGACGGGCGAGTCCGCCCCGGAGTCGGTCCGACCGGGGGCCAGCGTGCTGTCGGGATCGCTCAACCTCGACGGGCCGCTGACGTTGCGTGTCGACCGACCTCAGAAAGAGTCCTTCCTTGCTGACATGATGCGGTTGATGGAGGCTGCCGAAGGCGGCCGCGCCCGTTATCGGCGCATCGCCGACCGGGCCGCCTCGCTTTATTCGCCGGTGGTCCATCTGCTTGCCTTCGCCACCTTTGCAGGGTGGATGATCACCACCGGAGACCTGCACCGATCACTGACGGTGGCGATCGCCGTCCTCATCATCACCTGCCCATGCGCGTTGGGCCTGGCCGTGCCGATGGTCCAGGCCGTCGCTGCGCGGCGTCTCTTCGCTCTCGGTGTGACCCTCAAGGACGGCGCCGCTTTGGAACGGCTGGCCGAAGTCGATCACGTCGCACTGGACAAGACGGGTACGCTCACCTCAGGCCTGACAAAAGTGGCGTCTTTCACGGTGCCGGACGACGAGATCGAAGCGGCCTCCGCGCTTGCCCGGTTCTCTCGGCATCCTGCCTCGCGAGCGGTGGCGGCGCTGCATCCGGCCGGGCAGGCTGCCGTCGAGCAGATTCGGGAGGAGCCCGGAAACGGCATCGAAGGCACGGTCGGCGGCCGCGTTTACAGGCTCGGCCGCCAATCTTGGGTCGACGCCCGCTCCACTGCCGGTTCCGCCTCGGCCGAAGCCTGGTTGTCGGCTGACGGCCGCGTCCTCGGCGCGTTCCGGATTTCCGACAGCCTCCGTCTCGGAGCCGCCGCCGCTACAAAGCGCCTGCGCAGTCTCGGCCTCGGCGTCGAGATCCTGTCCGGAGACGTGGAAACGGAGGTAAGGAAGGTGGCAGGCATGCTCGGCGTAGCAGCAGCCACTGCCGGGATGCTTCCTCGCGACAAAGTCGCGCGGTTGGAAGTCCTGCGCGCGCAGGGCCGCAAGGTGCTGATGGTCGGTGACGGCCTCAACGACGCGCCCGCATTGGGAACGGCTCACGTGTCGATGGCGCCCTCCTCGGCCGCGGACGTCGGGCGCAACGCGGCCGATCTCGTGTTCCTGGGCTCCAGCCTGGACAGCGTTCCGAAAGCGATCACCATTGCCCGCAAGGCCAGGCAACTCGTCACCCAGAACATTGGGCTCTCCATCCTTTACAATGCGCTGGCCCTCCCGCTCGCGGTTACAGGCCACGTTACGCCGCTGGTCGCGGCGGTGGCGATGTCCACATCATCCATCCTGGTGGTTGCCAATGCGCTTCGTCTTTCGGGTCCGAGCCGAGATCCGCAAGGAATACAAGGTGGCGTGACGTCCACTCATCTCGCGGAGGCTGCATGAGCCTGCTCGCCTGGCTGGTCCCCGTAGCACTCGGCATGGGCCTGGTTGGGCTTCTCGCCTTCCTCTGGTCGATGAAAAGCGGCCAGCTCGAGGACCTGGACGGAGCAGCGGAGCGGGTGCTTCTCAACGAGGCGGCCGACACCCCGCTGCCGGATATGGAACAGCCATCACCGAACAGGCGTTGATCTCTAAGGGAAGCGACAATGGGCGAAACTGCCGACAGAAAATTTGACTGGATAGCGGGGCTGGCGACTGTGTCCGGCGTTGCGGTGATGGTTCCAAGCCTTGTCGCGCTTGCAGTCGCCCTGATCGCGGTGATAGCCGCTTTGTTCTAGGCAGGAAACGACGGCCACAGCCCGGCATCACGGCCGCACGGCCGGCGTCTCGACCAGAAGGCCGCGGGCCCGCTCCGTCAGATGGAGCTCCAGGTCGACGAGTTCGGCTGCGCCGAATTCGAAGGGCTCGGCTCTGACCCCGATCATGCAGTTGCGCAGGCGCCGCTGCAGCGAACCGACCGTCTGCCATTCCAGGCGGTAGAGCGGATAGCCGGTCGGATGCGCCTGCGGGATGACACTGCCGCCAAGCCGTTTGCCCCAATTGTCGTCATGGCAGGAGGCGCAGGAAAGCTCGAGCTGTCCGATGCGGCTCTGGAACAGACGCCGGCCGTTGTCGCGAAACGGCGCGAGCCGGGCGTCGGTCGCCGGTGTGATTGGCATGCCACGCGACTGATGCGTCACATAGGCCGTCAGGGCGAGCAAAGCGTCGGACTCCGGCGCCAGCGGCTCGGCCTGCTGCCGCTCCGCTCGACAGGAGTTGATGCGCCCGGCAAGGTCGATCGGCCGGCCGGTCGCCGCGTCAAAGGCCGGGTAGCGCGCGGCAACGCCGCGCATCGTCTGGCGGGCATCGTCATGGCAGCCGGAGCAGGCGACATCCGCCCTGCCCTGCGCCTGTTGCCAGAGCTGTTCGCCCTGCAGCACCCACAGCATGCCGGGATTGCTCATGTCGTCGGCCTGCAGCGCCTGCGTCTGCGGCGTCATGAAGTCGAAGCCGGAGCGCTTCTCGACGTCTTCCATGCCGGCGGCGATGGCAATGCCGCAGACGACCGCCGCGATAATCCCCACCAGGCCCCCGAGGGCGCGCATCAGCTCACCGTGATCGTCGCCGACGCCGTTTGGGTCTTCCCGGCATCGTCGGTCCAGGTGAAGTCGATCGTGCCGCTCGTCGTGGCAACGAGCGTGAAGGCAATGAACGGATTGGCCGATACCGCTGGAAAGAGATCGGCCGAAAACACCTCCTCGCCATTGTAGGTGCAGGTGAAACGGCGGATGATGTCGCGGGGGATGTTGGAGCCGTTCGGGCCGATTCGATAGCCGGTTTCCATGGGGTGGGCGATCATCGCCTTGACCTCGACGACTGCGCCCTGCCTGGCCACTTTCGGCACATTGACGAGCGCGCGCGCCATTATGAAAGGTCCTCGATACAGGCAGCCAGCGTGACGATGGCGCTCGCCCGGCTCGACCAGAAGCTGCCGTCGCTCATCTCGGCGACGGCGACGACGACCTGCGAGGTGGCGAGCCGGATCCGCGTCGAGACCATGGCGTGGCCGGAGCGCGGCCCGAGGTGGAAAACCGCGACATTCGCCTGCGGGTTTTTCTCGTTGAAGACCGCGATGCGCCGGACATGGTCGTCTTCAGTCATCGGGCTCTCGGCGACGACGGCGATCCCGACCGCGTTGCCGTTCTCGACCAGAGGCGGCAGGTCGAGCCGGACGCGGCCGTCGAGAACGTTGGCTCCCCCGGTGAAGGTCCGGATCGCTTCCTCGAGGCTCGGACGGGCAACGGCCCAGCGCGGCAGGCTGATCGCCAGCAGGCCGGTCATGCCGGCCCGAAGAAACTGCCGCCGTCCGACCATGCCTGCGTAAACTCCCGGGCCTGCGTAAACTCGAAGCGGGTCTTGGTGCATGATCACCCCTTCAGCGTCGTGAGATAGGCGACGATATCCTCGATATCGGCGCCGCCCAGGATCGGCTTGCTGCGCCCGACGGTGGCGACGCGCCGGCCCTGCTCATCCGCGACCCGATAGTAGGAAGGCATGATCGTGTTCGGCACCAGCCGCTTCATGTCGACGACGCGCAGCCGGATCTGGCCTTCCGAAAGTCTTGCCCCGACGCCGGTTAGGTCGGGCGCCAGCGTGCCGTGCAGATGCGCGTCGGGAAACGGCCCGCTGTGGCAGAGCGTGCAGAGGCTGCGCTGCCGGTCCGCGATCAGCGCGGCGCCGCGCGTCGGATCACCCTTGTCGACAATCAGAGGTTGCATGATCGCATCGCCGGTCACGACATAAGACCCCGTCTCCTCGCCGGCACCGGGCGAGGCCGCAAGCTGCAATCCCATCAGAGCCAGAAAAGCCACCCTCATCATCCGAACACTTCACTGGTGATCGTCCGGAACCAATCCTGCGCATAGACCGCTTCCAGTTCGCGCACGGAAAGCGGCGCTTCGAGCGGGCTGGTGCCGCCCGCTCCCTCCACTTCGGCAAGCAGGCCGTCACGCGGCTGGTAGACGCCGGCGATCGAAATGCCGTAACCGGGCGCGACCAGGCTGTAGCAGGTGTTGATGAGCTTCGGCTGCGCCGGCTGCCGCTCCCTGACCAGGGCGGCGACCGCGGCGGCGCAAGCTTTTGCCTGGGCGTTGGCGCTGAAGGCGGATTTCGGCATCGCCCCGCCGATCGCCGCATCGCCGATGACGTGGATCGCCGGCTGCAGGCGGGACTCGAAGGTGACCGGGTCGATCGGGCACCAGCCCGTCTGGTCGGCAACGCCGGCCGACTGCGCAATCGCGCCCGCACGCTGCGGCGGGATCACATTGGCGACATCCGCCTTGTGATCGCCGAACTCGGTCAACAGCGTCTTCGTCGCCGGGTCGACTTCCGTCACCCTGCCGCCCGACGACAGCGGCACCCATTCGATCAAGCCGGGATAGAGTTCTTGCCAGGCCGCTTCGAACAGCCGCTGCTTCGAAAAGGCGTCCTTGGCATCGAGGATGATCAGCTTGGAACGTGGTTTGCTGGTCTTGAGATAATGCGCGATCAGGCTTGCCCGCTCGTAGGGACCGGGCGGGCAGCGAAACGGATTGGCTGGCGCGGCGAGGATGACGACCCCACCGTCCGGCATCGCCGCGAGCTGGTCGCGCAGCAGCAGCGTCTGCGCGCCAGCCTTCCAGGCATGCGGCATGATCGCCGCCGCCGCCTCGTCGTAGCCCGGCAAGGCGTCGAAGCGCAGGTCGACGCCGGGCGCCAGCACCAGCCTGTCGTAGTCGATGTCCGTGCCATCCTCCAGCCGGACGCGCCGGCGCTCGGCATCGACGGCGACAGCCCGCTTGCGGATCAGCGCGATGTCGCCGAACCGGTCATAGCTGAAAGTCTGCGCCTCGATGCCACGCAGCCCGGCAATCACGGCATTGCTGAACGGGCAGGCCAGATAGGCGGGCTCTGGCTCGATCAGCGTCACCGCAAAATCGCGATCCAGCCGTTTCAGCGCGCGGGCGCAGCTTGCTCCGGCAAAGCCGCCGCCGACAATGACCACGCCGGGCTGCGTCTGTGCGCGCAGCTGCGGCGCGGCAAGGACGGCCGCGGCGACGCTAGCCGCCACGCCGCCGATCAGGGCTCTACGGCTGGGCATGGCGTACGGCCTCCGGCTTGGCGAGCCATTCGGCGATGGCGCGCGTCTCCGCCTCGGTAAATCCCCTGGCGATGCGGTCCATGACCGTTGCCTTGCGCTCACCGGAACGGAAGGCTTGCATCTGGGCGACGATGTCGTCTGCCGCGTGGCCGTCGAGCGAAGGGATGGCTGAGCCGAGTGCCGCCGGCCCGTGACAGCCGGTGCATGCCGTAGCACCAGGCGCCGCGTCGGCCCATGCCGGCGCGCTGGCCGCAAGCGCCGCAAGCAGGACAGGCGCGAGCGCCCGTCCGCCAGGCCTGTTCTTCGCGCGCCTCATATCAGGCGAGGTCATGGTTCTTCAGCGGCAGCGTGCGGATGCGTTTTCCGGTGGCTGCGAAGATCGCATTGAGGACGGCCGGCGCGGCGACCGCGATGGTCGGCTCGCCGACGCCGCCCCAGAAGCCACCGGACGGCAGGATGATCGTCTCTACATCAGGCATTTCGGCCATGCGCAGGACCTCGTAGCTGTCGAAGTTTTCCTGCTCCATGCGGCCGCCATTGACCGTGCATTCGCCGTAGATGCAGGCGGAAAGGCCATAGACGAAGGAGCCCTCGACCTGCCGCTCGACTTGGGCGGGGTTGACGACATGACCCGGGTCGGTGGCCGCCACGATGCGATGGATCCTGAGCTGCCCATCAGTCACCGAAACCTCCGCTGCCGCCGCCACATAACTGCCGAAACCCATGATCTGCGCCAGGCCGCGGTGAATGCCGGCCGCGGGCGGGGTGTCCCAGCCGATCCGTTCGGCAACCGCCTCCAGCACCGCGAGATGTTTTGGATGTTTGGCCATCAGCTTGCGGCGGAAGGCGAGCGGGTCGACGCCGGCCGCATGGGCGAGCTCGTCCATGAAACACTCGACGTAGAGCGCGTTCTGGTTGAGGTTGACGCCGCGCCAAAAACCTGGCGGGATCGGCGGGTTGCGCATGGCATGGTCGACAAGCAGATTGTCCACCGTATAGCCCAGCGTGCCTTCGGTGCCGCTGAGGACGAGGCCCTGGAAGACCACCGGGTCCATGCCGTTCTGCATGCCCTGCGGCCGCACCGCGGCAAGGATCGACTGGCCGGATATGCGCATGTGCAGAGCGGTCAAATTGCCGTCCGCGTCGAGCGCGCCCGTCAGCCGGCATCGGGTGGTCGGGTGATAGGCGCCGTGCAGCATATCCTCTTCGCGCGACCACATGAGCTTTACCGGCGTTCCCGGCACCTGCTTGGCAATGCTGACCGCCTGGCGCACATAGTCCTGGAAGTTGCCGCGTCGGCCGAAGCCGCCGCCGAGATGGATCTTGTGCACCTCGCATAGCTGCACCGGCAGGCCGGCGGCCTCGGCCGCTGCCGCAAGGCTGGCCTCGCCATTCTGGGTCGGCACCCACACCTCGCAGCGCTCCGGCGTGTAGAGCGCCGTCGCGTTCATCGGCTCCATGGTCGCGTGGTTCTGGTAGGGGAAGGCGTAGGTCGCCGTGACCGTCCGGCCGGCGGCGGACAGGGCAGCATCGGCGTCACCTTGCCTGGCGCCGATGAAGGCGTCATTTGCGGCGAGTCCCTCTTCGAGCATCGCCGCGATCGAGGCGCTGGTGACCTGCCTGTTGGGACCTTCGTCCCAGACGATCGGCAAGGCATCGAGAGCGGTCTTCGCCCGCCACCAGGTGTCGGCGACAACCGCAACGGCGGTCTCGTCGACCTGAACGACAGTGCGCACGCCCGGCATGCCCGCCACCGCCGCCGCGTCGAAACTCTCCACCTTGCCGCCGAAATACGGGCAGGCCCGGATCGCCGCGTTGAGCATGTTCGGCAGCTTGAGATCGGCGCCGTAGACCTGGCTCCCGTTAAGCTTGTCGGCCGTGTCGAGCCGCGGCAGCGGCTTGCCGGCTATGGTCCAATCCTTCGGGTCCTTGAGCGTGACATTGGCGGGCGGCGTCATTCGCGCGGCGGCGGCAGCCAGCTGTCCATAAAAGGTGGCGCGATCCGACGCTGCATGCGTGACCATGCCCATCCTTGCGGTGCATTCGCTGGCCGGGACGCCCCATTCGGCGGCCGCGGCGGCGATCAGCATCTCGCGCGCAACGGCGCCGCCAATGCGCACATACTCGTGCGACTCGCGGATGCCGCGGCTGCCGCCGGTCGAGAAATTGCCCCACACGCGGTCGCGCGCCAGGTTCTGGGCCGGCGACGGGTATTCCGTCGTGACCTTGGACCAGTCGCAGTTCAGCTCCTCGGCGACGAGTTGCGCAAGGCCGGTCAGTGTCCCCTGCCCCATCTCGGAGCGGGCAATGCGGATGACCACCGTATCGTCGGGCCTGATCACCACCCAGGCATTGATCTCCGGCGCCGCCTCGCTGCCATCGGCCAGTGCCGGCTTGATGAACGGCACGTTGAATCCGAGGGACAAGCCGCCGGCTGTGGCGGCCACGCCAATGATGAAGCTGCGGCGGGAGAGGGAAATTGTGGCGTTCATGACTGCTCTCCTCAACCGCGTTGCGTGGCTTCGCCGGCCTTGGCGGCCAGCTTGATCGCGGCGCGCACCCGGTTGTAGGTGCCGCATCGGCAGATGTTGGTGATCTCGGCGTTGATGTCCTCGTCCGCGGGGTTCGGGTTCTGCATGAGCAGACCCGCCGCAGCCATGATCATGCCGGCCTGGCAGTAGCCGCATTGCGGCACGTCGAGCGCCAGCCAGGCCTGCTGGACCGGATGCGAGCTGTCCGGCGAAAGCCCCTCGATGGTGGTGATTTGCTGGTCGGGCTCGACCGCGCTCACCGGAAGCACGCAGGAGCGCGTGGCGACGCCGTCTATATGGATGGTGCAGGCGCCGCAGGCGGCAACGCCGCAACCGTACTTCGTTCCGGTAAGCCCGATCTGCTCGCGGATCACCCACAGCAGCGGCGTGTCCGGATCGACCTCGATGTCACGTGGCGTCCCGTTGATGATCAATCTGGCCATTGTGCAATCCTTTCGATCAAAGGCTGGCGAGGATCGAGTCTGGATGCCGCCCCTGGCGACAAAGACCGGACGTCCCGGCTAGCGACGGGGCCAAGTTAGGCGGGAGCTGTCGCAGAACCTTGTCCCGAACACCGGCAGTTCATCGCAAGTTGTCGCGGGCGCAGTGCTCTGATACATTTCGTTACACTTCTCACGCTTTGTTGATGTCGGGCGAGATTGCCGCCATGGCGCGGAAGGTGATCATCCGTGTAGACGCAAACTAGATATCGTCGATACTGACCGACTATTCAGCGGCGACCTTGGGAGCATTGCATGGAAGTGGCGCAGCACATCGCGGTCGTCGACGACCACAGGGACATCCGCGATCTCGTGGGGAAATACCTCACGCAGCAGGGTTATCGCGTCAGCGTCGCCGACAGCACGGCCGCGCTCAAGCGGCTGCTCGACCGCAGCCTGCCCGATCTTATCGTCCTCGACGTCATGATGCCTGGCGAGGACGGCATTGCCGCCTGCCGGCACGTGCGCGGAACGGTCGACGTTCCGATCATCTTCCTTACCGCCATGGCCGAGGAGGTCGACCGGATCGTTGGCCTCGAGATCGGGGCAGACGACTACCTGACGAAGCCGTTCAATCCGCGGGAATTGCTGGCGCGGATCAAGGCGGTGCTCAGGCGCGTTCACAGCCTGCCGCCGCAGCGTGGTCGGCTCAAGTCGAACGCGCTGCGCTTCGACCGCTGGACCCTGAATGTCGGCCGCCGTGAACTGGTCGGGCTCGACGGCGTGGCGGTCGCGCTCAGCACGGCCGAATTCCGCCTTCTCACCGCTTTTATCGAGCATGTCGGGATCGTGCTCAGCCGGGATCAGTTGCTTGACCTCACCGTCGGGCGCTCGGCCGACGGTTTCGACCGGGCCGTCGACAACCAGGTGAGCCGGCTGCGCAAGAAGATCGAGGCGGACCCGAAGAATCCGATGCTGATCAAGACGCACTGGGGCGGCGGCTACTGCTTCACCGCCGAGGTGGCCCAGGCATGATGCTGTTATGGAGACGCAGCTTGGCGGCCCGCTTCCTCATGCTGGTGCTGCTTGCGCTCGCCCTGTCGCAGGCGATCACCTTCCTGATCTCATGGGACGAGCGCGGACAAGCCCTGCACGCAGCGGCCAAGGGCGAGTTCGTCAGCCGCACGTCCTCGCTTGCCATTTTGCTGGACACGACGCCGCCCTCGCTTCGACCCGACATCCTCACCGTCAGCGGCACGGCCTATACCCGCTTCTGGACCTCGCAGTACGGGCCGAGCAATCCCCTCGCCTGGCAACAGGAGGCGCTGACGCAACTCGCCAAGCCGCTGCCCGGCATTGCCGCCAAATATGCAGCCTATATGAACGGGCAGGCCTCGAACGCGGTCGCTGCCGCCGATCCTTCGGTGCCGCCGCGCATGCTGGACCTGTCCGGCAGTGGCAGCCCGTTCACGCGACCTGCCAAGTTTCTTTATCTGGACGGCGCCCCAAACGGCATGGGGCTTTCCGTCCGCCTTGACGACAGCACCTGGCTGAATGCCGCCTACGCCAAGGTGATGCCGAGCGCCTTCTGGACCGCGCAATCGGCGATATCGCTGGCGCTCACCGCGCTCATCCTGTCCGCCATAGCGATTTTCGGGGCGCAGGCAATCGCGCGTCCGCTGCGACGGCTCGCCAATGCCGCGGAACTGTTCGGCCGCGGCGAGGCCGTGCCACGGCTGCCGGAATCAGGGCCGGACGACATCCGCCAGACCGCCGAGGCGTTCAACCGCATGCAGGAGCGCCTGCAGCGCTTCGTCGAGGACCGCACGCGCATGCTGGCGGCGATCAGCCACGACCTGCGCACGCCGCTGACCTCGCTCCGGCTGCGCGCCGAGTTCGTCCAGGATCACGATCTTCAGGAAAAGATGCTGAAGACCATCGAGGAAATCCAGACGATGACGGAAGCGGCGCTCGCCTTCGCGCGCGAGGACGCCGCGGTGGAGGAGACGCGAACTGTCGATCTTTCGGCGCTGGTCGGCAGCCTCTGCGACGACCTCGAGGAGCTGGGCCAAAACGTCACCGTCAGCGACGGGCCCAAGGTGCTGTACCGCTGCCGGCCGGACTCGCTGCGCCGGGCGATCCGCAACCTCGTCGAAAATGCCGTCCGCTATGGCGAGCAGGCCAAGGTGAGCCTGGACAGGCGCACCGACAGCCTGGACATCGTGGTCGAGGACGCCGGGCCCGGCATTCCGCAAGCCGACATGGAACAGGTGTTCGCGCCCTTCTTCCGCCTGGAGCAGTCGCGCAACCGGGAGACTGGCGGCGTCGGGCTCGGCCTGTCAATTGCCCGCGCCATCGCCCGCCACCACGGCGGCGACATCGTGCTGGAAAACCGGAGCAACGGCCTTCGCGCGGTCATCAGGCTGCCGCTCATCGACATGGCCAGGCAGCTTGCCCCGGCGCCGGTGCCTGAGACCAGCCCTCCGACCGGACTGCGATCCTTGCCGGCTTGACCGAAACCCGTCCCGCGATCGGAACTCCCGCGCTGTCGCGCCACGATTTGATCAATGTCGTGGTAACGAAGGGCAAGTCGCTCTCCAGCGCCTTCCCCGACCCAGCCGCCGCCCTCGCTGCTGAGCGGCTGGTCCTGCCGGAAGCTTCCGGCCACCAGCAAAGCTCCTTCCCCTAAGCTCCGCAGAGGTCATCCGATGAACCATTCACAAGCCACGACACGCGACCATGTTATTTCCGCTGGAGTTGCGACCGCATCCCCGGCGATGTCCATCACGCGAGCGCGTGTGTTCCTGGCTGCGCTCTTGGCCGCCGCCGGCCTGCTGTTGCCGGACGCCGCTTCCGCAGCATGTCGTCCGGCCAGCGCGACTTAATGTAGGACAAAGCCGCGATGATTTCGGCGTCGGTCAGGATTCCCCCGAAAGCTGGCATCCGCGTTTTGTAATCCTTGAGGTTGGCGGCTTCAGCAACGCCGAGTTTCGTTATCCTGAAAAGCAGCGTGTCCGGGTGGGGCCAGGTGTGACCGCTTTCGTCGTGCGGCGGCGCCGGAAGGATTCCATCCTTGTCTTGCGCTTTCCACTCGGGTTGACCTTCGAGGTTCCTGCCATGGCAAGAGGCGCAATGCGCCACGTAAATGGCCTCGCCGCGCGCGATGACACGGGCATCGTCGGGCTTGAGGATCCCGCCCGACTTACCGCCAAAAACAAGACCAGACCGCCACCAAGGCGGCGAGAGCAAGCGTAAGCGCTAGCTTTCCAATCACCCTACGATCCACTGTGTCACCGCCTCAGCGACCGAGTTCGGTCCAGTTGGCGCCGCCGTCGGTGCTGGCTAGGATGTCGCTTTGGTGAGATGCGACAAATATCCGATCCTTGTCCGTTGGATCGACCGCGAAGTGCAGCAGGATTCGGTCACTCAAGCCGCTGGAAAGGGGTGCGAAGTTCAGAGCAGCCTCCGCGGAACGGACAAGTCCTCGTCCCACCACGAATGCGTAGACGGAACCGTCGGCCGTCACCTCAACGAGACTGACTGGCGCGCCATCGACGATCGTTTCCCAAGTTTGTCCCCCGTCCCTGCTGACCGACAGGCCTCCTTCAGTCGCGGCGTAAATCGTGTCGGTGTCTTTTGCCGATGCGGCGAGGTCGTTCAGCTTTTCCGGCAGCGGTCCAACCACCGACCATGTCTTCCCGGCATCGCGGCTCACCGAACCCGTTTTATCTGATTCTGGACAGGTATTGCCCGCCTCGCCTATGGACCGTGCTTCCTTGCCTACTCTTTGGGCGACAGCAAATTGCGCGCGGCATAGAGCTCCGCCGTGAAATCGGTAGTCAGAACCGAGTTGATGCCGTCTGGCGGTCGCAGGATCAGCGCTCGGAAATGAACCGCCGGCTCGAAGGGTCTTGCGACAATGCCAGCGGTCATGCGGTCGGCGATAACGGACGGATTGACCAGGCCGATTCCCATCCCTTTTGCAGCAAGAATGGCGATCGTTAGGCCGTAGGGGGTCTCGATCAGGATGCGCGGGCGCACGCCATGCGCGGCGAAGACCTTGTCCATCGCAACCCGCACCGTGTCCTCCGGCGACAATGCCAGGAACGCCTCGTCGGCCAGATCGGTCGGCGTGATCACCGCTTTCACCGCCAGTCGATGGTTCTTTGGCATCACGCAAACCGCGCGCGGCGTGTTGAAGACGCTGTGGAGCACACCGCTCGTGTCCACCTCGTCAGCGGCGAGCCCGATGTCGAAACTGCCTGATGCCACCAGATCGCGCACCACATTGGAGGTGCGCACCTGATAGCTGATGCGCACCTGCGGATGCTTGCGCGAAAAGGCCACGATGGCGCGCGGCACCAGCCCGTGCCCCAGTGCCGACAGGCTGGCGACACGGATCGTCCCCGTGCCCACTTCCTTGATCTGGGCCGCTCGCAGCTTCAGCCGGTCGAGACCGACCAGATTAGCCTTCACTTCGGCATGGAAAAGTTCGCCTTCGCGCGTGGGTACCAGCCTGCCGCGGATGCGGTCGAACAACTTGAAGCCGAGTTCGGCCTCCAACTTCGCGAGCGAGCGGCTGATCGCTGGCTGCGAGGTGTCGAGCAGCGTTGCGGCAGCGCCAGCGCCGCGCGTGATCATGATTGCGTTGAAGACATCGACGTCGTGCAGGTTCATGGATAAGCCATATCAAAAACGGATGAACTTTATCGTTGCGGTCATAGATAGCAATGGGCGAGATGGCTATGGTTGCCTATGACCCAGCGCGACGACACCTCCCATGTCCATCCTCCCAAGCGTTCGCAAGAGCCGTTCCAGTCGCTCGCGATGCCTGTCGAGCGTGCGTCGACCGTCGTCTTCGACCATCTGGAATCCTTCGAACGTCGCGTCGAGCGTCTGTATGACGGCTTCAGCTACGGGCTCTACGGCACGCCGACCAGCCGTCAGTTGGAAGATCATATCGCCATGCTGGAGCACGCGACGCGCGCGCTTGTCGTCCCGTCCGGCATGGCCGCCATCGTGCTGGCGACCATGGCCACCTGCCGTGGCGGCGACCGGGTGCTTATGCCTGAAACACTGTACGGTCCGGCGCGCGACATGATGGCCCGTTTTCTGGGGCCGCTCGGCATCCACGCCGTTTCCTACGATTCCCGGCTCGACGCTGGAATAGCTGCGCTGCTTGACGACACGACACGGCTGGTGTGGGTGGAATCGCCGGGCTCGTCCACCTTGGAGGTGCAGGACGTGCCGGCCATCGTGGCAGTAGCTCACAAGGCAGGCGCATTGGTGGCGGCGGACAATACCTGGGCCTCGCACCTGCTGTTCAAGCCGCTCGACCACAACGTCGACATCACTATGCAGGCGCTTTCCAAACATGCCGGCGGCCATGGCGATCTGCTGATGGGTTCGCTCGCCGTGCGTGATGAGGCTCTTTT
The DNA here is from genome assembly GCF_055811335.1 of Mesorhizobium sp. WSM4847. Lineage (NCBI taxonomy): Bacteria > Pseudomonadati > Pseudomonadota > Alphaproteobacteria > Hyphomicrobiales > Phyllobacteriaceae > Mesorhizobium > Mesorhizobium sp. WSM4847. The sequence goes on from NZ_JBVVPY010000009.1 coordinate 194,874, forward strand.
CCGGCGCCTCAAGGATACGGCGCGATTTCTCGGCTATGGCGTTTCGCCAGAGGACTGCGCGCTATGCGAGCGCGGCTTGATGACCATGCCGGTGCGCATGCGACACGCCGACGCCACAGCCCGCAGCATCTTGGAGTGGCTGTCGGTGCGGACCGAAATCGCCCAGCTCCTTCACCCGAGCCTACCGGACCATCCCGGCCACGCCGCCTGGAAACGCGACTTTGCCGGTTCGGCAGGTATGTTTTCCTTCGTACTGCGGCCGGAACTGGCCTCGCTCCAATCAAAGGTTCTCGGTCGCATGCGCCTGTTCAGGCTCGGCGCGAGCTGGGGTGGCGTGCATTCTTTGATCGCCGTTAGCGATCCGCGAAAAAACCGGGCAAGCCTCGACTGGCTGAAGCCAGGTCCCGTCTGGCGCCTGTCGATCGGCCTCGAGGCATTGGACGACCTGCTGGCCGATCTTTCCCAAGCATTCGACCTTTTTGCAGAAGCCCGGCGGAACGGAGCTGCCTTGGCCGGTGCCAAGGCTGCCGAATAACAAGAACCTCAACAACAAGGGGAATGAAGATGAAACGCAGAAGTTTAAAGTGGCTCGCCAGTGTGGCAATCGGGCTAGCCGGCGTGGTTTCCGGCATCAGTGATGTGGCGGCACAGGCCGTTGTCAACAAGATCAAGGAACGCGGTTATGTCAGCTGCGGCGCTAGCCAGGGCGTTCCGGGCCTCTCCCGACCGGATGAGAGAGGTTATTATCGCGGTTTCGATTCCGACATCTGCCGCACTTTCGCGGTCGCCATCCTCGGCGACAAGGACAAAATCCGCTACGTTCCGCTCAACGCCGGCCAACGTTTCCCGGCACTGCAGACGGGTGAGATCGACATCCTGTCGCGCACATCCACCATCACATTTACCCGGGATACGGTTGTCCGTTTCGTCTGGATCAACCTCTACGACACGGACGGTGTGCTGGTGCGCAAGGCCGACAACATCACTGAGCCGAAACTGCTCGACGGCAAGACCGTCTGCCTGCAGGGCGGCGGCTCCCTGACCGAAAAGGCCATTGAGGAAACCGAGGACGAATTTGGGATTTCCATGAAGAAGGTCTACTACGACTCGACCATTCAGGCGCGCGACGCTTTCTTCGGTGGTCGTTGCGACTCCTACGTAACCGACGGCACCGCCGCGGCAGGCCAGCGTGCCTCGGTGGCCAAGAATCCGGACGACTACGACATCCTCAAGGTCGGCCACGCCGCTGAACCCAATGGCGTGGCTGTCGCGCGCGGCGACGACCAGCTCTTCGACGTGGTGCGCTGGACAATGAACGCCCTGTTCTGGGCCGAAGCGAACGGCATCACCGCGCAGAACGTCGATGAAAAGCTCGCTGCGGGCAATCCGGAGATCAAACGGGTGCTTGGCGAAGAGCCCGGCTTTGGCGCGCCGCTCGGGCTGGACGACAAATGGGCCTACAACGTCATCAAGCAGATGGGCAATTATGCCGAAATCTGGGACCGGAACCTGGGCAAGGACAGCACGCTCAAGGTCGAACGCGGCATGAATGCGCTGTGGAAAGACGGCGGTCTCAACTATCCCTTCCCATGGGATTGAGCCTTGGTCGGGGCGTGCCGAGCGCGCGCCCCTCCCTTCAACTGATGAACCGAGGCCGGTATGCTAAGCGAAGCCAAGACCAGATCGATCATCATTCAAGGCGTGTTGGTGACGACCGTCATCGCTTTCGCTGCGCTGCTGGTCTCGACCACCTTCGCCAATCTAAGGGCGCGCGGTATCCCGATTGGCTTCGATTTCCTGACGATGCCGTCCAGGATCATCATTTCCGAGGCCATCCTCACCTATAAATCGCGCGATCCCTACTATTGGGCGATCGTTGTCGGGCTGGCCAACACGGTCTTCATTTCCGCTCTTGTCATCTTCTTCTCCTCCGCCCTTGGCCTCGTCGTCGGCATCACCCGGCTGAGCAGCAATCCACTGGCAGCGGGTACCTGCCGGGTCTGGGTTGAAATAGCCCGCAACTCACCGCCGATCGTCCTTTTGATTTTCCTCTATTCGTTGTGGTGGAAGGTGCTGCCGCCGGTCGGCGAAGCACTGAATCCGCTGCCCGGTGTCTACGCATCCATGCGCGGCTTCGTCGTGCCGGCCATCAGCATCGACATCGGCCTGACAGGCGCGCTGATCATCCTGTTCGCCCTGACGCTCGCCGCGCTCAGCTACGGTCTCGCCCGGAGTGGTCGCTTGCCGCCCTTGGTTGTGCCGGCGATCCTGGCTGCCGGCGTCGTGGGACTGTGGCTCGCCGATATTCCCTTCGCCGTCGATTTCCCGGTCTTCACGGGTTCGAACTTCCAGGGCGGCGGTGAACTGACGCCCGAGCTCAGCACCATCCTCATCGGCCTCACGATCTACACCACCGGTTTCGTGGCCGAGATCGTACGCGGCGGTGTTTTGTCGGTCGGTCGTGGCCAGTGGGACGCCGGCCATTCTCTCGGCCTGTCACGTGGCAAGATCCTGCGGCTGGTTGTCATCCCGCAGATGCTGCGGGTGATCGTCCCGCCGCTCAACAGCCAGTACATCAATGTCGTCAAGAATTCGACGCTGGCGATCGCCGTCGGCTACCCGGACTTCCTCGCGGTGATGAATACCATCGTCAGCAAATCCAGCCATTCGATCGAAGGCGTCTTCATCATCCTCGGCGCCTATCTCGCCCTCAATCTTACCCTGTCGAGCGCGGCCAACTGGTACAACCGCCGCATCGCCATCGTGGAGCGGTGACCATGGCCATGTCTCTTCCCATGTCCTCCGAGGCAACGCCGGACCATTTCCGGTTCGCCGGCCTGCGGCGCCTAGCCAAGCTGTTGTTCGGCACACCGCTCAACGCCGCGCTCACGCTGCTGTTCGCCGCGCTGCTGTTCGTCACCGTGCCGCCCGTGCTGCGCTGGCTGGTGATCGATGCGGTGCTCTTCGACCCCGACCCGAATGCCTGCCGAGCGGCCACTGGAGCCTGCTGGAGCTTCATTTATGCCAAATCCGGTCAACTTCTGTTCGGCATCTATCCGTTCGACGAACGCTGGCGCCCAGCCATTGTTTGCCTGCTCATTCTGGCGCTGCTCGGCTGGTCGGTGCGTCCGGCGAGCTGGACGTCACGACTGCTGGCGCTCTGGGTGGCGGCGTTCGCTTTGATCTTCTGGCTGATGGGGGGAGGCTTCGGACTGGCCGAAGTGCCGACTTCATCCTGGGGCGGCCTGCCGGTGACGCTGATTTTGACCGTCGTCGCCATCGGCATCGCCTTTCCGGTCGGCATCCTGCTCGCGCTGGCTAGGCGCTCGACGCTGCCGGCCGTCCGGGTCGGCGCGGTGGTGCTGATCGAATCCGTGCGTGGACTGCCATTGCTGTCCATCCTGTTCGTGGCGTCGATCATGATGCCGCTGTTCCTGCCCGAGGCGCTGCTGCCCGACAAATTCGTGCGCGCGCTTGTCGCGCTCACCATCTTCGCGGCTGCCTATCTCGCCGAAGTGATCCGCGGCGGCCTGCAGGCCATCCCGAACGGGCAGTATGAGGCAGCAGCGTCGCTCGGCCTGCCCTTTTGGCGCACACAACGTCTCGTCATCCTGCCCCAAGCCATCCGGGTGGTGATCCCTGCGCTCGCCAACACCATCATCGTTATGATCAAGAATACGAGCCTTGTCCTGGTCATCGGGCTGTTCGACCTGATCAGTTCAGGCAAGGCTGCACTGGCCGACCCCGAATGGCCGTCGCCGGCCGCCGAGACCTTTCTCTTCATTGGCGCGATCTTCTTTGCGCTGTCCTTCTCCTTCGCCCGCTTCGCCGATTTCCTGGAGCGGCGGGGCCCGGCCGCTCACTAGGAATGCTGCAATGTCGACTTCCGTATCTGCCATCCGGCACGTTCCATCCCTGCCCATGACAAACGATCCCACCGCCGTCGAGATGGTCGGCGTGAACAAGTGGTACGGGGCCTTCCACGTCTTGAAAAATATAAATCTCACCATCCAGCGCGGTGAAAAACTGGTGATCTGCGGACCGTCTGGTTCAGGCAAATCCACCATGATCCGCTGCATCAACAGACTGGAAGAGCACCAGCAGGGCCGCATCGTCGTGGACGGTATTGAACTGACCGGCGACCTGAACAAGATCGATGAAATCCGCCGCGATGTCGGCATGGTGTTCCAGCACTTCAATCTGTTTCCGCACCTGACCATTTTGGAAAACCTGACGCTGGCGCCGATCTGGGTGCGGAATATGCGCCGCAAGGAAGCCGAGCAGGTCGCCATGCACTATCTCGATCGCGTGAAAATCCCGGATCAGGCGCACAAATATCCCGGGCAGCTTTCAGGCGGCCAGCAGCAGCGGGTGGCCATCGCGCGCTCGCTTTGCATGAGCCCGAAGATCATGCTGTTCGACGAGCCCACCTCGGCGCTCGACCCTGAAATGGTCAAGGAAGTGCTCGACACCATGGTTTCGCTGGCCGAAGAGGGCATGACCATGTTGTGTGTTAGCCACGAGATGGGCTTCGCCCGACAGGTGGCCGACCGTGTCGTCTTCATGGACCAGGGCGAAATCGTCGAGATCAACACACCGGCCGAGTTCTTCTCGAGCCCGCACCACGAGCGCAGCAAGCTATTTCTGGCCCAGATCCTGCATTAGCTAACTCCTACGCAATTCCTCGTGCGTATGGTCAGCATGGAGCGCGTGGCGTGAGGCAATGTGATGACGGCTCCACGTTCACCTGTGGCTGGCGCATAGAGGCCGCAACCCGGCCAGAGTGACCGCAACGAGCCGGCGGACCGCTGCTTTGGATGGCAGGCTGCTGGCCGCTGCGAGAGCGTGGAGGCAAAAGATTGCAAGCTCGCCGGGCGCGACATCATCCCGGAAGCCGCCGGTCTTTGCACCCTCAGCGAGCAGGTCCCGGATGAAATTGCTGAGCTGCTGCTGCGCCTGGGCGACGTGCTCGCCTCGATGCAGGCGCGCCGCGAGTTCGGTGCTGTGGTGCTCGTGAGAAATGAACGCGTAGGCCTCGAGCACAGCTTTGAGCTTCTCGCCAGCGGTGCCAGCCTCATCCCGGATGGCAATCAGATGTTCGAGGTGGCCGGCGACCTGACGTTCATGCCAGGCGACGAGGATCGCTTCAACGTCGGGGTAGTACTTGTACAGCGTCGCACGACCGATTCCCGTCTCCTCGGCGATCTGTGACATCGTCACCGACAGCAGTCCATGCTTGGCCACCAGCGCCGCGGTGGCATCGAGGGTCGCATCGCGCACCGCCCGACGGTGCGCATCGATGGTTTCATTCCATAGCTTCGGCATCACCCCAACATACCTGACGTGGCAGCTTTGTCGAGATAAGAGACATCGTGGCTTGATATAGACATTGCGTCTCGATAAAGTCGAGCGCCATTATATGTCGATACAGACGATAGAGGAACGGACATGGCCGACCTGCCCCCCTACCCCGGCGCACCGCGCTGGGTGAAAGTGTCGGGGATCGTCGCGATCATTCTGGTCCTGCTGGTTGTCGCTGTGGTCTTCACCGGTATCGGCGGGCCCCACGGTCCCGGCCGGCACATGCCGTCGTCCGGCGTTACAGAAACCGGCGTGCAACAACGATGATTATGGCACCCGGCGTTCGCAAGTTAGCCCTCACCGCGCATGTCACGTCCTCTGTCGGCACGCTCGGCGCAGTCGCAGGCTTCCTGGCTCTCGCCGTCGCCGGCCTGGCAGCCAAGGATTCGCAGATGGTGCGCGCAGCCTATCTCGCGATGGAGTTGACCGCCTGGTATGTCATCGTCCCGTTGGTTCTCGCCTCATTGGTCACCGGGCTTGTCGTGTCGCTGGGCACCAATTGGGGCCTGTTCCGGCACTACTGGGTCGTGGCGAAGCTTCTGCTGAATATTCTTGTCACCGTCGTCCTGCTGCTTCAGCTGAATCTGATTGGCTATCTGTCAGACATCGCAGCAGAGACGACGTTTACCAGGGTTGATCTTCGGGAACTGAGGATATCACCTGTGATCCACGCCGCGGGAGGGCTGCTCGTGTTGCTCGTGCCTGCGGCGCTGTCGCTATACAAGCCGCGGGGCCTGACCCCGTACGGGTGGCGGAAGCAGCATGAGGGGTCGACGGCTCCGCAGCGTTAGAAGCAGCCGCTCCGTCGACACCCGCGCCCGCCGCATCGGAACAAAGTTTTCGCGCTTCCGTTACGCAGCATGTCATGCATTGCACTCTTGCGGATACTTCGGCGGGCGAAGGCAGCTTTTTTCATCTGCTTCGCTGTCGGTTTGCTTCTGTCTGGAGCGCCAACGCGCTGGACCACGACCATCAATTTCCCAAATCGCCGAGTTCAAGCAGTGGCTTGAGAACCAACGCAAAGTGATCGTTAGGAGGCGCCTGTAGCGCGCTCCTCGAATCGAAGAAAGGACACCCCCATGCATCACCTTAGCCCCGAAATGAAAAGCTGCATCGACGAATGCCTGCGCTGCTATTCCGTGTGCCTTTCGACCGCGATGGGCCACTGCCTGGAACTGGGCGGTCAACACACCGAAAAACAACACTTCACGTTGATGATGGCGTGCGCCGAGATCTGCCGGACGTCGGCGCATTTCATGCTCATCGGTTCCGAGCACCACAAGCATACCTGCGGCGAATGCGCGGAGATCTGCAACGAATGTGCTGATGACTGCGAGCGTCTCGGTGACATGCAGGAATGCGTAGACACCTGCCGTCGCTGTGCAGAGAGTTGCCGGAAAATGGCGGCGTAGATCTCATCAGAGGGCGCCCGGTTCAGACCGCGCGCCCTCGCTACTGCGAATGTCATCTGAAGAACACGAACTTGACCAAGACGGCGATTGCCAGCGCGACAAGGACGAGGAGGATGAAGCCTGCCAAGCCCATTCCCCACATTCCGCCCGACATCATCTGATCCATCATTTTTCGCCCTTATTCCGCGGCCAACTTCACCCGAAAGTCTGCTATTGGCTCCTCGACCGCACTCCGGATCTGCAACCGCCAGCCCTTGACGATGCCGTAGACGGCGGGAATCACGACGAGCGTCAGGATCGTCGAAGAAATCATGCCGCCGATCATGGGGACGGCGATGCGCTGCATGACCTCCGATCCGGTTCCCGTGCTCCACAGGATCGGCAGGAGGCCCGCCATGATGGCGACGACGGTCATCATCTTCGGGCGCACCCGTTCCACTGCACCGACCATGATCGCCTCGTTGAGATCGATCCTAGTCAAACTCCGCTTCTCGGCCGCACATCTGGCCCTCGCTTCGCTCCACGCGTTGTCGAGGTAGATCAGCATGATGACCCCAGTTTCGGCGGCCACACCAGCGAGCGCAATGAAGCCCACCGCGACCGCGACCGACATGTTGAAGCCCAGCCACCACATCATCCAAATGCCGCCGACGATTGCGAATGGCAGCGACAGCATGACGATCAGCGTCTCGGTCAGCGCGCGGAAGTTGAGGTAGAGCAGCAGGAAGATGAGCGCGAGCGTTAGCGGGACGACGATCTTCAGCCGCGCCTGGGCACGTTCGAGATATTCGAACTGCCCGCTCCAGGCGACCAAATAACCTGGCGGCAGTTTTACTTCTGCGGCGACCGCCTGTTGCGCCTCACCAACATAGCCGCCGAGATCACGGCCGGCGATGTCGACGAAGATGTAGACTGCAAGTTGTCCGTTCTCGGTGCGGATCGAGGTCGCGCCGCGCGTGAGTTCGACCTTGGCGACTTCCCCGAGGGGCACGAAGCCGCCGCCAGGCAGCGCGATCTGCACATCGCGGGCGATCGCGCCGGGATCGCTTCTGAGGGCGCGTGGATAGCGGATCGCAACGCCATAACGTTCACGGCCCTCGACAGTTGACGTGATGACCTTTGCGCCGAGCGCCATGGAGATCACATCCTGCACGTCACCGACCGACAGCCCATAGCGGCCGAGGGCGGTCCGGTCGGGAACGATATCGAGATAGTAACCTCCGATCACCCGCTCGGCATAGGCGCTGGACGTGCCGGGCACGGCCCTCAGTACCGCCTCGATCTGGCGCGCGACATTTTCCATTTGAGCGAGATCGGTGCCGTAGACCTTGACCCCAACGGGCGTGCGTATGCCCGTCGACAGCATGTCGATGCGGGCGCGGATCGGCATGGTCCAGGCATTTGAAACACCTGGAAACTGCAGCGCGGCGTCCATCTCGGTTTTCAGACCTTCCGATGTGACTCCGGGCCGCCATTCCGACTTCGGTTTCAGGTTGATTATCGTTTCGAACATCTCTGTCGGCGCGGGGTCGGTCGCGGTCTGTGCCCGGCCCGCCTTGCCGAAGACAGACTCTACCTCAGGGAATGACTTGATGATCCGATCCTGCATCTGCATCAGTTCGGCGGCTTTCGTGACGGACAGGCCCGGCAGCGTCGTCGGCATGTACATCAGCGTTCCTTCGTCGAGACTCGGCATGAACTCGCTGCCGAGCTGGCGCGCCGGCCAGACGGTCACAGCAAGGGCGGCAATCGCGAGCAGGATCGTGAACGTCTTTGCCCTCAGCACGCCGGCGATGATCGGCCGGTAGAGCCCGATAAGCAGCCTGTTGAGCGGATTTCTGTGCTCTGGCACGATGCGGCCGCGCACGAGCATCACCATCAGGGCCGGCACCAGCGTCACCGAGAGCAGCGCGGCCGCCGCCATGGCGAAGGTCTTGGTGAAGGCGAGCGGACCGAACAGACGGCCTTCCTGGCTTTCTAGCGTGAAGATCGGCAGAAACGAGACGGTGATGATGAGAAGGCTGAAGAACAGCGCTGGGCCTACCTCGGCTGCAGCCTTGATCAACACCTCGATGCGGGGCTTGCCAGGAGGCGCGCGTTCCAGGTGCTTGTGGGCGTTCTCGATCATGACGATCGCCGCGTCGATCATCGCGCCGATGGCGATCGCGATGCCGCCCAGGCTCATGATGTTGGAGCCGAGACCAAGCAGCTTCATAGCGGCAAAGGCCATCAGGATGCAGACGGGCAACATGATGATGGCGACCAATGCGCTTCTCACATGAAGCAGAAAGACGATGGTGACGAGGGCGACCACAATGCTCTCTTCCACCAGCGTCGACTTCAAAGTCTCGATCGCAGCGTCGATGAGTTCCGACCGATCGTAGACCGGCATTATCTCGGCCCCGCCTGGAAGGCTCTTTTCGATCTCGGCCAGGCTCTCCTTGGCGTTCTCGATGACGGTCAGCGCATTGGCGCCGACCCGCTGCAGCACGATGCCGCTCGCAACCTCCCCCTCGCCGTTGAGCTCGGCGATGCCGCGCCGTTCGTCAGGCACGATCTCGACCTTGGCGACGTCACCCAATCGCAGCGGTACGCCGCTGACCGACTTCAACACGATGCTTTCGATGTCGGACACACTCTTCAGGTAGCCACGTCCACGCACCATGAACTCGAACTCGGAAATCTCAACCGTGCGCCCGCCCGTGTCCATATTGCTGGTGCGGACCGCTTCGCCGATCTCCGAAAGCGTCACACCCTGGGCCCGCATTCGCGCCGGATCGACCACGATCGAGTATTGCTTGACGAAGCCGCCGACGCTCGCGACCTCGGACACGCCGTCCGCCTTCGAGACTGCGAAGCGCACGACCCAGTCCTGCAGGGAGCGGAGTTCCGCGAGCGACAATTCCTTGGCAACGACGGCGTATTGGTAAACCCAGCCGACGCCCGTCGCGTCCGGTCCGAGCGCCGGGGAGACGCCATCGGGCAGACGGCTGGCGGCCGCGTTCAGATATTCGAGCACTCGGCTTCGCGCCCAATAGGGATCGGTGCCGTCTTCGAAGATCACGTAGACGAAGGACACACCGAAGAAGGAGAAGCCCCTGACCACCTTGGATCTTGGAACGGTGAGCATTGAGGTCGTCAGCGGATAGGTGACTTGATCTTCGACCACCTGCGGAGCTTGGCCCGGATGATCGGTGAAGACGATGACCTGGACGTCGGAGAGATCCGGTATGGCGTCGAGCGGCAAGGTCCGGACCGCATAAATCCCTGCGGCAGCTGCGAGCGTCGTGCCAAAGAAGACAAGAACAAGATTGCGGGCCGACCAGGCGATGAGATTCGCGATCACGGCTGCGCCTCCGCAGGCGTCAGAGCGCTGAGGGCTGCTTTCAAATTGCTTTCGGCATCGATCAGGAAGTTCGCCGAGACGACGATGCGTTCGCCCTCGACGATGCCCTCCATGATTTCGGTCATGCGTTCGCCGCGCAGGCCGATCTTCACGTCGCGCGGCTCAAAGCGGCCGTCACCCTTGTCGACGATCACGATCTGGCGCGCGCCCGTGTCGATGACGGCACCGTCAGGAACCGTCACGACCGGCTCGGTCGCGCCGGTGGCGACCTCGACCTCGGCATACATGTTCGCCATTAGCAGCCGATCGGGATTGGGCAGCTCGATGCGCAGCCGCGCGGTGCGCGTCTGGCCCTGGATTTCGGGATAGATCAGGCTAACCGTGCCCTCGAACACCTTGCCCGGCAGGCTGCGAATGCGCACAGCTGCCTTGTCCCCGACCCGAACCGAGCTCAACTCGTATTCCGGCACGTCCGCCACTACCCAAACGACGGACACATCGGCAATCCGGAACAGCGTTTCTCCTGGGTTGGCCATCATCCCGTCGACGGCCATCCGTTCGAGGACGACGCCGCTTCGGGGGGCCGTCAGCGTGACCGATATCGGCACTTTCTTCGTCTTCTCGATTTCCTCGATCGCCTCGACCGGGACGGCGAGATTTTCGAGGCGTTGGAAACTTCCGGTGGCGGCTTTGCGTCCGCCACCGCTTTTCAGGTCAGCAGCGTAGAGCGCCCCGGCTGCGGCGATTTCTTTGGCATAAAAGCGCACGAGCGGCTGACCCTGCTCGACTACATCTCCTGTGGTGATGGCCGCCACCTCCTCGAGGAACGCCTCGGTGCGGATCGACACGACGCTCACGCGGCGTTCGTCCAGCGTGACTGTGCCGGGAACACGGACCGGGCGCACAATCGCGCCTTTGGTGGCAAGCGCTGTCTTCACGCCTGTGCGTTGCAGCTTCCCTGCCGATACCTTGACGGTCGACCCGTCATCCGCCTCGCCGTCGAAGACGGGGATGTAGTCCATTCCCATGGAGTCTTTCTTGGGTGTCTGCGAGGTGTCTGGCAGTCCCATAGGGTTTCGGTAGTAAAGGATCTTCCGGTCGCTCGGCGCCACCGCTTCGCCGCCTGCTTTCATCTCGGGTCGAACCTCGAAGCTAACGTCTTCGCTCGCCAGGACCGCGACGAAATCCCGGCCATCTTCGGTGCGCTTTGGCGTCGACGAATAGGCGGGATCTCCGTCGGGATGGCGGTAGTAGATGACGGGACCAGAGGGAGTCGGATCGGCAGTCGTCGGCTTCGGTCCCGCGTCGAGCGGGCGCCGGATGGTCGTCTCAATCATTTGCACGACGTCCGAGACGGACAGATCTTGTTGTCCGGCCGAGTATCCGCCGGCGCCCGCCCCGGCCGCCGATACGGCGAGGGTCAGGAATGAGCCGAGCTTATTCATTGGACGGCCTTGAATTCCAGGCGGCGCTCGACCGTTTCGCTCTCGCCCTGGACCTTCGCAGCGATCGAGAAGCGCCAGCCTCCCGCCATGATGAGGTTAGTTTTGAAGCGATGGATGCCGAGTTCTTCGGGCGGCAGCGCCTCGACCGGCGCGGTCATCGTCTCCATTCCGTCCGGAGCCATGTCCATTCTGGTGGCGAATACGACAGCGTTGTTCACCGGAGCGCCTGTCCTCTTGTCGAGGAGCCTGACGGCGACGACGGCGCCGCCCCCTTCCTTGATCTCGTTCTCAACGAGCTGGAATTCGTAGTCCTCTTGCGCTGCTTTGGCCGCTTGGGAAGCGACAATGACGGATGCAAGCGCAAGCATCGCGGTGCGAAATACGAGTTTCGACTTCATGATCGATGTTTCCGACTGACAGTGTCCCGCGCTTGCGCACGGCGTGAGCATGACAAACGCCATGCGAACGGTCCGTGCGGCATTGTTCGCACGGGTCCCGGCGCTAAACGCGCCTATTTGCCAGTCAGGCTTTGGGTGGTCTCGGGGGCGGTTCCCCGATAAGCGAGGGTAGGATCAGGTCTCGGCGGTTCAGGAAGTCGTCTCCGACCGGCGCAAGGAGAAGGAAGGAGAGCGTTCCGGCAATGGAGGCGCTGACCAACCCCGACACGCACAAAACGGCCAACGGACAATCCTTGGCGCACTCCGGCACCATTGGCTTGCCGTCCGGGCAGCAAGGCATGTCGTCCTGCATGATGGACAATGTCGGCCCGGCGACAGCAGCGTTCGAAGACGAAGCTCCCAAAGGTGCAAAGGCCAGCCCGAATACGGCCAGCAGCAAGAGCACCCTTCCGAAACCGAACGAATTCGTCATCGATCACATTTTGGCACAGGAAGCCACCGCGCGATAGTGTTTCCGGGATTTGTGACCTTCTTGTGAAACCATGCACACGCGTCGCCTGCACGGCCTGACAGCATATGACGCGCAAGCAATCGGCGTCGCCTGGCCCGCGACCAGGAACATAAATTCGATTCGAATATCGATGCAAGAGATGATAGTCTTCTCCTCAGTCCTCGGGAGGACGAAATGCGCGCCATTGCATTTGTTGCCGGCGTGTTGGCGGCTACGCCCTTGACGGCGGCGGAGCAACTGATCTTCTACACTGCTCATTTTCCTGATGCGACGTCGGTCCAGCTTAGCGTCGTGAACGATACTGTCTTTCATGAGAAAGAGTATGACTTTGAGGTGGCTATCGGTCTGGTCGAGACCGACGCGAAAGGTGCGATCAAATATGTGGATCGCGGAAGCCACCATGCACGGATACGGTGCGCGGCACCGGCCTATGTCAGCATTGGCACGCGCAAGTACCCGGTAGGTGCTGCCCTGCGCGACCCGCAACGCAGGGATTGGAAGCAAGATCTCTGGACAGCGTTCTGCGCTGTACCTTCGTCGTGAAACCTTCGATGAATCAGCGCCAGCCAGGGCGCGGTTCCGTTCAGGCCCGCCGTCAACTTGGTGACTCAGGTTGCCGGACGGATGCTGCCGTGCCCGAAGGTTTCTCGCCGCGCCATTGCCGATTTCCGGATATCCGGACGGCGCCAGCATCGGTCGAGGCAAGATACATTTCACGAGGAAGATAGGCCAGGTCTATCGGGAATCGGCGGCCGCTCAGCGCAACCGCGTTCTTCCATATCCAGGGCCCTGTCAGGGTGCCTTTTTGCGTCTGGGTCAACAGCGCCGAAGAGACGACGAGCGAAGCGCCGAGCTCCTTGGTCAGCGATTCCAGTCGCTCCGCGACGTTGACAGCGTCGCCGATGACAGTGAATTCGTCATGGTAACCGCTCTCGAGCACCCCGCCGATGATGGTCCCGTAGTGAAGGCCTATGCCTACCTGAAAGACCGACCCATCGGGGTCGCTAAGCGGCTTCCATTCGTTCAAGAGCGCAATCAGTTCCACCGCGCAGGCCAGAGCTCGCTCGGCGTCGTCCTCTGCAGCGGTCGGCTGGCCAAACACCGCCATGACGCCATCGCCGATGAACTTGTCGACCGATCCGCCAAACGCAAATATTGTACCTGCGACCAATCGCCGATACTCCGCCAGCACACCAGCCAGTTGCGAAGCGGGGGTCGTCTCGGCGTAGCTGGTAAAGTCCCGCAGGTCGACAAACATGATCGCGGCGGGACGCCGCTTCAAATCAAGGGCGTTACCCGCCTCCTGCAGGTGCGCGACCACGAGAGGAGAGAAAAAACGCGCCAGATTATGCCGCCACCGATCTATCTTCAGTGCCCTTCTGCGGGTTTGGCTGTGATCCACCGCCAGAAGGCAGGTCGAGATCGCGGCAAACCCGAAGCTCAATGCCAGACCGAGATCAAGGTTGAAGAACGCGTCGAGGAACGTCCCAGGCTCGCCAATCTCGTGGCGGAAAGCCATCAAGCCAAGCATTGTCACCCAGGCCGTCAGGACTATCGCCGAGAAGATGATGATTAGGCGACCGCTCAGGTTCATCCCGATATGGCTCAGAAGGATAAACGGGATAACCAGGCCTGCAGTGGTCAAGCCATGATCGCTGGTGATCGGGGTACCGAGTATGTGCTCGTACAACACACAAGCTACGAAGATCGCATCCAGCACCGCGAAGCAGGTGAGCGGCCGCGTCAAGCGGGAAGCCAGAAACATTCCCGTCAAGAACGTGACGACGATTAAGTAGATTGCCGCTATGGCTGCGTAGATTATCGAGTCGCGGCCAGCGCTACCGATAAGGGTGATTGCGACTGCTGCAACTACAGCCACCATTCGAAGGGATATGAAGCGAATACGCAGGTCGCGGCGAAGCTTTCTGGCGATCTCGTTCAAATTAATGAACAGCTGCCTGACGTTGGCGGTGTGAATGCAAGGCAGCACGTTCATTCTCGAGCAGTCTGTGGAATGCTGGCAAGCAAGCCGCGGGCCGTTGCTCACAGCCCGCGGCGGATGGCGTGCATTTACTTGATCGCTATCACAGTCATGCGCCCGTTGACGCGGTCGGCTGCAAACTCGATTGCTTGACCCGCTTTGACCTTCTCGATCATGCCGTCCTCCGCGACGACGAACACCATCGTCATCGCGGGCATGTCGAGATTGGTCAGCGGCTCATGCTTGATCGTCAGCTTCTTCTGTCTGGCGTCGACCTTGACGACTTCGCCCTTCACGTATTCCTGCGCAAGCGCGCTCCCGCCGATGGCGAGCATGAGCGCGAGGGTCGAGAATGCTCTTATCAATATCTTCATGACTGCTTCCTTTGCGATTTTGGGGGTTAGTGGGCGACGGTGATATCGCCCTTCATGCCGGAATCGTAGTGACCCGGGATCAGGCAGGCGAAGCCGAATTCGCCGGCGTTGGCGAACGTCCAGATGATCTCGCCTCTGGCGCCGGGCGCCAGCCGGATCGAGTTGGGATCTGCGTGCTCCATCTCGGGGAATTTCTCCATCAGCGCCTTGTGCTCCATGATCCCTTCATGGACGTCCATGACGAATTCGTGGTCGACCTGGCCCTTGTTGACGAACTTCAGGCGAACGGTCTCGCCCTTCTTCACCTTGAGCACGGCCGGCTGGAACAACATCTTCCCGTCGTCTTTCTCCGACATCGAGATGTTGACAGTCCGCTCTGCCTTGCCAGCCTCACCAGGGCTGCCGATCGGCATTGTGGCGGCTTTGTCGCCATGGCCTCCGGCGTGGGTTCCACCGGCAAGAGCTGTTCCCGAACTGACCGCCATCAAAACGGCCGCTGCGATTATATGTTTCATGCTGCAATTTCTCTCATTGTTGAGGTTGCGGGGTTTCGCTTTCTCATCCCTGTTTGCCGTGACCGCCGTGCGCTGCCGGGGCCATCGTTTTTGCGTCGCCTGATTTCGTCGGAGCGGGGACATCCCCCTTCCACTCGTAAGCCACGGTTCCCTCCGGATGCTGGTACCATCCCGGATCGGCGTAATCGTTCGAGGCAAGGCCCTCGCGAACCTTCACGACCGAGAACATGCCGCCCATCTCGATGGCGCCGAATTGGCCCCAGCCGGTCATCATCGGGATCGTGTTGTCGGGAAGCGGCATCTCCATCTCGCCCATGTCGGCCATGCCGCGGTCACCCATTGCCATGTATTCGGGCTGGACCCGGCGGATTTTGTCGGTGACCTTCGAGTTGTCGACGCCGATAAACGTGGGAACGTCGTGGCCCATGGCGTTCATTGTGTGGTGCGACTTATGGCAATGAATCGCCCAGTCGCCCTCGTATTTGGCTTCGAACTCATATGCCCGCATGGCGCCGACGGGGATGTCGATCGACACCTCCGGCCACCGCGCCTCCGGCCGGACCCAGCCGCCATCGGTGCAGGTCACCTCGAAATCGTAGCCATGCATGTGGATCGGATGATTGGTCATGGTCAGGTTGCCCACCCGGACCCTGACCCGGTCGTTTTTCGCCACTGGAAGATGGCTGATTCCGGGAAAAACGCGGCTGTTCCATGCCCAGAGATTGAAATCCGTCATCTCCATGATGCGCGGGACGTACGACCCCGGTTCGATGTCGAAGGCGTTCAGCAGGAATACGAAATCGCGGTCCACGCGCATGAACTTCGGGTCTTTGGGATGAATGACGAAGAAGCCCATCATGCCCATGGCCATCTGGACCATTTCGTCGGCGTGCGGGTGGTACATGAATGTGCCGCTCTTCACGAGGTCGAACTCGTAGACGAAGGTCTTGCCGGGCGGGATGCCGGGCTGGGTTAGACCGGTCACTCCGTCCATGCCGTTGGGCAGGATCATGCCGTGCCAATGGATCGTCGTGTGCTCCGGCAGCTTGTTTGTTACGAAGATGCGGACTCGATCGCCCTCGACCGCCTCTATGGTCGGGCCGGGAGATTGACCGTTGTAGCCCCAGAGATAGGCAGTCATGCCGGGCGACATCTCGCGCTCGACCGGCTCGGCCACCAGATGGAACTCCTTCACGCCGTTGTTCATGCGCTGCGGAAGGGTCCAGCCGTTGAGCGTCACGACCGGCTGGTAGTCCGGTCCGCTCGTCGGGAAGATCGGAGGCTGCATGTCGGGGGACTCCATGATTGCAGCGTCGGGCAGCCCCATCGCGGACGTTTTGGTCCATGCAGTGGCGCCGGCGAGCAGGGCTCCCGCGCCAAGCAACTGACGTCTTGAAAGCATTTTCTTCTCCTTGAGGTTCAGTGGCCTTCGGCGCCCGCTTCGGCTGCTGCCGGTGCGTCGCCGCCGCCGGGCGAGCCTGCGCCGCCACCGTGGATGGCGGTCCCGAGGTCGACGTCGGCCAGCCAGAAATTGCGCTTGGCGTTGAGGGAAAGCATGATCGAGCTGATTTTCGCGCGTGTGTCCGCCAGCAGCTCGAACGTGTTGGTGATCATGCCGTTGTAGGTGAGGAGCGACTCCGCCTCGATCTTTGTTCGCAGCGGCACGACATTGTTCCGATAGTGCCGGGCAATGTCGTAAGTCGAACGGTAGGCGTCATAGGCGGATCTGGCCTCCGACCGGATGTTGACCGCCTTTTCGGCCATCCGATTTGCGGCTTGCATGTAACCAAGCTCGGCCTTGCGCATGCGTGCCTCGCCGGTGTCAAAAATCGGAATGACGAACTCGAGCTCGAGAGTGGGTGAGACACTCGTTTCCGTCGCACCCTCCTCCGACTCCTCGCGTTCCACCTCCACACCGGAAAGTAACTCCAGATCGCTGACGTAGCGCGTCGCCTCGGTCAGACCGTAGGATTTCGCCAGCGCTTCCAACTCTAGTTTCGCGATCTCAAGGTCGACGCGATTTCTTAGCGCCTCCGCCTCGATTGCGCGTTTGGCCTTGGCGCCTTTGGGCAAGGCTGGAAGCATGTTGGGGACTGAGTAATCGACATCCGGTCCCCATAGACCCATCAGCCGGGTGAGCTCTTCCTTGGCGGTGCGGGCGGCGAGCCGCGCCTCCGCCGCCTGACCGGTGATCTCGGCATAGAAGACGTGTTCGCGGGCTTGGCCGGTCTTTGTGAAGGCGCCCGTCTCTCCAAGTTTTTGAGCGAGTTCGGAGGCAGCATCGGCGGCGGCTTGCGCCTTGCTCAGATAGGAAACGCTCTCCCAGGCCGAGACGGCGTTGATCCAGGCCCGCCGCGTGTCCGCGGCCAGTCGTAACGTTTCTTCGGCGGCGCGGAGCTGGGCCTGACGAAAACGTGCATCCGCGACTGCGATGCGCCGCTTGTGAGTCGCCAGCGCAAGGATGTTGCTGACCACCGCTCCTTCAATCGTCCGCACAGGATCGACGCCGATCATGCCGATCGAGATCGTCGGATTGACGAGCATCGATTCCTGCCACATGTCGGCCGCCGACAGGCCGATCTCGGTGTAGGCGGCCTGCAGGCCCTTGTTGTTGAGCAAGGCGACCTGCACCGCGGTGTCTGGACCGATTGTTTTCTTCTGGACGAGGCTTTTCACGCGCTCTGAAACCGTCCGCGCTTCCTCGCTGGATTGCACCCAGACGGTTTTCTTGCCGGTCACGGATTCGGCACGTGCCGCGACTGTCGTGAAACCAGCCATGGGGGCTGAGATGCCATCAAGGGCCCCGCTTGTCGTGCATCCGGCAGCGATCAGCGGGATGGTTACCATCGCAGCTATGGTCAGGGGCCGGCGCTTCATGATCCGGCTCCCGGGTTCGCAGAGGAGCGTTCTTCATTGAGACGCCGCCAATTCTGCGGGTCGACTGGCTCCCGGTGGCTATAGACGACGACCGGATGGTAGTGCGCATCACGGACGCCCATTGCCGGATCGGCCGGATTGAAGGTGGGAAGGATGTCCGGTGGCGTGGTCGCCGCACATCCGGTAACTAACAGCGATGCGAGCATCGCGGAGCTTGCGATTTTCATTGTAGACCTGAAGCATGACGTATGCGTTTGGCCGCGCGGGAACGGATTCCCGACGCTGCGCGCGAACGCCCGAAGAGGGCGCGTCAGTTCAGATGTGTTTGGGGGGCCTTATCAGCGCTGCGTATTCGCCAAGCGGCAAAGTCACGGCAACGACCGACGCAAAGCAGCGGGAGACAACATGCTCCAAGTCAGGGCATTCGACCGGCACCGCATGTGCCGGTGCACAATGGACTTCGCAGGTTTTGTCAGAGGATTGCTTGTCGCCGTGATGATGCTCCGACGTGTCCGCGTCGTCCGCCGTTGCGCCGTGATGGCCCATATCGTGTGCGGGTGTCTCGGCCTGGAGATCCACCCCGGCCTGAATATCCGCCCCGGCATGAAAACCCGTGGCATTGGCTGCGGCGAACAGACCAGGCTGAAGAGCCGACACGACCAGGAACAGGACCGCCAGCATTGCTCGGAGCGGTATGCTTCCTAGGATCGTAGTTCGACCAAGAGTCCTCATCGCACCCTTCCGACAATTGTTCGTCTGATTTGTCAAGGTCGCCGCGGCCGCTTTGTTGCATTGCAACCAAAAAGTGAACGCAACGCCTGCTGCGATGTCCGCGATTTCGGTTTTACATCAGGCCCAGCACCGCTCCGGCGACAACCAGATAACGCGAAACCTTCGCGAGGGCGACGATTACGACAAAGCTCCATAGCGGCTCGCGCAAAACCCCAGCGACCATGGTCAGTGGATCGCCGACGATCGGCATCCAGCTTAACAGGAGCGACCACCTTCCATAACGGCGATACCAGTTCGTGGCGCGGTTGAGCGTCGCGGGACGCAGCGGAAACCAGGGCCTGTCCCGGAAGCGTTCGATCCCTCGACCAAGACCCCAGTTCACCACAGAACCCAGGACGTTGCCCAGGCTGGCGACAAGAACCAGCATTGCGGGCGAGAACGAATCCATGGCGAGGAGCCCTGCAAGGGCGGCCTCCGACTGCGCCGGGAGGATGGTCGCCGCAGCGAAGGCAAGAGCAAACAGGCCGCCGTAGATGGCAAGGATATCCATCTACGTTTCGCCTTGCGGAGCGGGCTTCAGGGTTGCACATCGATTACGACCATCAGTCCGCCACCGCCCTTCTCTTCGACATTGTTGTTGGTCGTATGATGCCCGATATGGCAATGGATCAGCCATTTTCCGGGCCGACGTGCCCGCCAGACGACATCGTAGCGTTGCCCTGGTCCGACGTTGACTGTGTCGGCAAGGAATCGTGCCGACGCCGGGATGGTCTCGCCGTCGCGGGCGACAACTTCGAAGGGACCGCCGTGGATGTGCATAGGGTGGATAAACCCATTATTGGTGCCGATGAAGCGCACCTTCAGAGTTTCGCCGACCTTCATCCTGATCGTGTCCGTCGACGGATAGGCGCGGCCGTTGATGGTGAAATAATTCGGCTGCCCGCCGTCCATCGGCATCGACGGAAAAGTCAGGCCCTCCCGCATCAGCCATTCCTGAAGCTGGATAACATAGTCGTGGTCTGCCGCAATCTCGTCCTGGGGATTGGCGGGATCGATGATGAGTGCACCGTAGAGTCCGAGCGCCTGCTGGCGATCGACATGGTCATGCGAGTGATAGAAGTAGGTTCCCGATTGGCCTGCCGTAAATTCGTATCGGTAGCTGCCGCCGGGCGGGATCGGCTCCTGCGTGATCTCGGCCGGGCCGTCCATTTCGTTCGGCAGGATCAACCCGTGCCAATGGATGGTCGTACTCTCCGGCAGGCGATTCGTGACGTTGATGCGCACCCGGTCGCCTTGCCGGATATGCAGCCGTGGGCCGGGAACCTGGCCGTTGATCGCATAGGCGTCGACTTTCACGTCTGGCAAGATCGCCCAGCGGATGACCGAGGTTTCCAGGTCGAACACCTTTACCCCGTTCTCCATCCTGGCTTCCAGTTCCCGGTCGCCGCGAACCTCCAAGCCATGGCTGGCCGTGATCAGGCGAGGATGCACGGCGGCCATGTCCAGCATCGCTGCAGCCGGCGTGTCGCGGTCCATGATCATGCCGGGCGGCATGATGGCGCCGCCTACGTCTCGCGCGCTGAGGGTGAGGTTCACCCAGTTGGCCGGAGCGATCATGCCGAGCGCCAGCGCGAGTACGGACACGCCGCCGAAGGCCGCGAGTTGCGGCACAGTTGCATCCGGTTCCATACCGTTGTGACCGCCATGCGAACCACGCAACCCTCCTCCCCCATCGCCGTGGGAGGAGCCATGGCCGGATCCATGATGGCCAGGCCCGGGATTGCCGCCTGGGTTGGCATGTCTGGGCTTGGCATGTTCATCGAGGCGCGCGTAAGCGTGTTGCCCCACCATCCCGGCTTTCGCGCCGCTATGTGCGTGCTCGCGCCTGCCTTCCCTTGCCTTGTCGAGCTCCGGTTCGCGTTCGGTCATCAGCCCGTGCTTCAGTCCACGGGCCACCATCCATATGTTGGCGGGATATGCGGTGACGAATCCAACGATCACGCCGAACGACATCACGCCCCAGAACAGGAGCTCGGTCGGTTCCATGGCCCGCATGTCGCTGCCCATCATCAGGAAGCTCATGATCGGCGCCATGCCCGCCATCATGAAATTCATGCTGATGAATTCCGGCATGAAGCTCTTGCGGACATTCTCCCAGTAGGTGCCGCCCATCATCGATTTCATGAACAGCGACTGGAAGATGAACAGGCCGAATGCGAATCCGGCAACATACTCGACAATGAGATCGATCCACATCGGCAGCCCAAGAGCGGCGGTGATTGCCGCCGCGAGGATGATGCCGGTGGCGTCTCCGGCGACACAGTGGATCGTCGAGCCGACGCCTTGCTTCCAGAGCGGCTTGGTGAACGCCTCGTGTTCGCCTGGCCGAGGCTCCTTGTCGGCCAGCACGTAAATCAGCAGTCCCAGCGGCCCCATATAAAGCGTGACCAGGATGAAACCCCATTTCATCACCACGGGTTCGGGGTTGTTGCGGAACTGGTCCCACGCAACATAGGCCGTGCTCAGGCCCGCCAGAACGAACCAGACTGCGAGGAAGTAGTCGACGGGCTGTACGAACATTGCAGGATTCCTGTCGATTGTCGTCAATGTCACCTAGTCCGGCATCGGGTGAAGTCGATGCCTTGCCTACTGCCGTTTCTCCCTGAACTTGGCGTGGCAGTTCGTGCAGTTCTGCAGCATCAGATGGAATACGTGTTCGGCTGGGATCTTCGAAGGATCGGAATCGGCCGCGCCGCCAACCCGTTTTCCGAGCAGGCTGCTGCCCATTGCCATTCCGGGTTTCATCCTCATGGCTTCCGTAATGCCTTCGGGCGCATCGTCAGCCGCATCTGACAGCGCCGCAGCCAGGCTTTCGAGATGGCGAGCGAGCGCGGCGAATTCTTCTTGGGACTGACCGATATCCGCCTTAGCGGCCGAGGGTTCACCAAGCGAGTCCGCTGGAAATGCGTCTACCATGGCACTTCCGGACCGGCGGCGAATGGTCTCGGTTGCCGCCTTGAAGGCTGCGGCATCGTAGGCCACCTTGCCGGCAAAAATTTCGGAGATGGTCTTGGCGGCGCTCGCCATCGCCTTCATCGACGCTTGGCGCTCGGCGACGACTGGGGCGACGGCTGTCTTCGGGAGCGCCGTCCCGGCGGCGATCCCGGCGGTAACAAGGACTGCTGCAATGATGGGGACGCGCCTCACTGAACCGTGCCGTGTCCAGCAAGCCCGTCGATGATCGGGCAATCAGGTCGGTCATCGCCGTTGCAATGGTCGGCGAGATGCCGAAGCATGTCCCGCAGTCCGGCGAGTTCCGCCAGTTTCCGGTCGATTTCAGCGAGCTTGGCTTCCGCTATGGCCTTCACATCCGCGCTCTCGCGCTCCTTGTCGCGGTAGAGCGAAAGGAGTTGTCGGCATTCCTCCACAGAGAAGCCAAGACTTCGGGACCGCTGCAGGAAGCGCAGGCGATGGACGTCGGCCGTCGAATAATCCCGGTACCCGTTGTCGGCACGATCAGGCCTAAGAAGACCGATGTCTTCGTAGTATCGGATGGTCTTTGGCGGCAGGCCGGACTTTTCTGCGGCGGTTCCTATGTTCATGGTCTGACCTCAAAGCTTCAAGGAACGAAGTCGCAGCGCGTTTCCGATCACGGAAACCGACGAAAGGCTCATTGCCGCTGCCGCGATCATCGGTGACAGCAGCGTGCCGAAGATCGGGTAGAGGATGCCCGCCGCTACCGGCACGCCGAGTGCGTTGTAGACGAAGGCGAAGAACAGGTTCTGCTTGATATTGCGGATCGTCGCCTGCGACAGCCGCCGCGCCCGGACGATGCCGTTGAGGTCGCCTTTGACCAACGTGATGCCGGCGCTCTCGACCGCCACGTCGGCGCCGGTTCCCATCGCGATGCCGACATCGGCCGCCGCCAGCGCCGGTGCGTCGTTCACGCCGTCGCCGGCCATCGCGACGCCCGCGCCCTTCGCATGCAGTTCGTCGATCAGCGCCTTCTTGCTCTCCGGCAGCATGTCGGCGCGCACCTCGTCGATGCCGAGCTTCGCCGCCACCGCTTTCGCTGTGCGCTCGTTGTCGCCCGTCGCCATAATGATCCTGAGCCCGCTGTCGTGCAGGGCGCGGATCGCTTCCACCGTCGTCGCCTTGATCGGATCGGCCACGGCGACGAAACCGGCAAGCCTGCCGTCGGCCGCGACGAACATCACCGTCTTGCCGTCGGAACGCAGCGCGTCGGCACGCTCCTTCGCCACCTCCAGGCCGATGCCCAGATCGTCCATCAGCGCCTGATTGCCGAGCGAAACGGCGCGGCCCTTGACCGTTCCCGTGACGCCCTTGCCCGTGACGGCCTCGAAATCCGCTGCGTCTTCGACGGTCGCGCCGCGCTCCCGCGCGCCATCGACGATCGCCTCGGCAAGCGGGTGCTCCGAACCCTTCTCTAGGCTGGCGGCAAGGCCGAGAAGTTCGGCCTCGTCAAAGCCATCGAACCCGACGACGTCGGTCAACTTGGGCTTGCCCTCGGTCAGCGTGCCGGTCTTGTCGACGATCAGCGTGTCGACCTTGGAGAAGCGCTCCAGCGCTTCGGCCTCCTTGATCAGCACGCCAGCCTGCGCGCCGCGTCCCGTGGCGGTCATAATCGACATTGGCGTCGCCAACCCAAGCGCGCAGGGACAGGCGATGATCAGCACCGAGACGGCCGAAACGATGGCGAAGACCATGCTCGGCTGAGGCCCATAGATGGCCCAGACGATGAAGGCGACGATGGCGACCAGAACGACAGTAGGCACGAAGTAATAGGAGACGCGGTCGGCAAGTCCCTGGATGGGCGCTCTGCTGCGCTGCGCCTTGGCAACCATTTCGACGATGCGCGACAGCATCGTATCGGCGCCGACCTTTTCGGCGCGCATGACCAGCGTTCCGTTCTTGTTGAGCGTGCCGCCGGTCACAAAGTCGCCTTGCGTCTTCTCGACGGGGACAGGTTCGCCGCTCAGCATCGATTCGTCGACCGAGGAGCGGCCTTCGAGCACCGTGCCGTCGACCGGCACACTGTCGCCGGGCCGCACGCGGAGCCGCTCGCCGGCCTTGACTTCATCGAGCGGCACGTCTGCCTCCGAACCGTCCGCCGCAATTCGCCTGGCCGTCTTCGGCGCCAAGTCGAGAAGCGCGCGGATCGCCGAGCCGGTGCGCTCCCTTGCCTTCAACTCCAGCACCTGGCCGAGAAAGACCAGCGCGACGATTACTGCGGCTGCCTCGAAATAGACCGGAACCGTGCCACCGTGGCCGCGAAACTGGTGCGGGAAGAGATTGGGGAATAACGTCGCCACGACGCTGTAGACATAGGCCGTGCCGACGCCGATCGAGATCAGCGTCCACATGTTCGGACTGCGGTTGACGATCGACTCCCAGCCGCGATGGAAGAAGGGGATCGCCGCCCAGAGCACCACCGGGGTCGCCAGCGCCAACTCAATCCAGGCTGCCGGATGTTCGCCGAGCCAGTCGCGGAACGGCAGGCCCAGCATCGGTCCCATGGTGATCAGAAGCAGCGGGATCGACAGGACGGCACTTACCCAAAAGCGGCGGGTGAAGTCGACGAGTTCCGGATTGGGACCTTCGTCGCCGGTCGGCACGCCCATCGGCTCCAGCGCCATGCCGCAGATCGGGCAGGAGCCGGGCTTGTCGCGGACAATCTCGGGATGCATCGGGCAAGTATATTGCGTGCCCTTCGGCATCGGCTCCGGCGCTGGCTGGCCGCTCAGATATTTCTGAGGATCGGCCTCGAACTTGGCTTTGCACCCGGCGGAGCAGAAGTAAAAACCCTTGCCCTCATGCCGCACGAAATGCTTCGCCGTGGAGCGCTCGACTTTCATCCCGCAAACCGGATCGGTTGCATTCAGAAAGGCTTCTGGCTCCTTCTGGAACTTGGTCCGGCAGCCTTCCGAACAGAAATGATAGCTGTGGCCGCCCAAGGTCGCTGACGGCTTTCCCGCCGCTGGATCGACTGTCATGCCGCACACTGGATCGCGAGTGACGACGATTGAGGCAGCGGCCGGCGCGTGCGAGGAACAGCACGAGCCATGCGATGCGTCGGTGTGGGTGGCATCATCGTGACGGTCGATCATGGGGCACTCCTAAATGGGCAACTCCCCTTCCACCTACGGTTTCCAGTTACTGGAAGGTCAAGTGGCTTTCTGCAAAATGATCGCTTACTTCCGCCGCGATATGGCCAGCGTGTCCCCCTGTGGGCTGCCGCAGGATGAGATGGGCGCCCCTTCACCTGCCGCCAGGGCCTTGGCCACTATGCCGCCGACAAGAAAAATTGGACGATTGGTGTGCGTTTAATCGCCGGCGCTAGGCGGCGTTCCTGACAGGCTCGAAATCGATATCGAGAACCGCCTCGAGCTGCCGGTCCATGAAACGCTCCGGTATGCTCTTTACCAGCAAGTTGCGTAGCGGGACGACAAGCGGGTTCTGCCACTGCGCCACTTTCGCATAGAGGCGCGATTCAGCCGCGACCCTATGTGCCCTGCTGAGACGGCGCTTGTCGTACTCGCGGATGGCCCGGTCGGTCGGAAGCCGCCCGAACAACGCTGCAAGAACGGCCGCGTCTTCGATCGCAAGTCCGGCTCCTTGTCCCAGATCGGGCGTCACCGCATGCGCGGCGTCGCCAAGCAAAACCGCCTTTCCGTGCGTAAACGAGGGCATTGGATCGAGATCGAGTATATCCGTCCAGATCAGCGAGTCCGCCGGTGTCCGATCAAGGACCTCCGGGACTGGCTGGTGAAATCCGGAAAACATCGCCTGCACTTCTGCAAGATCGGCCTGAGCCAGCTTGGGGTCGTCCCGGTGATTCGCGCCACAGCAAGCAAACCAGTAGATCCTTTCGCCGGGGATCGCGGCCAGGCCGATGCGTTTTCCGGCCCCCCAGCTTTCGGTAAGACGCGTCGGGTCCATTCCTTGCGGGAAACCGGGCGCGATGGCGCGCCAGCAGGTGTAGCGGGCGAAATGCTCGCGCGACTGCGGAAACAGCGCCCTACGAACCGCGGAGTGAATGCCATCGCAAGCGAGCACCAGCTCGCTTTCCACAATCTCCCCATTTGCGAAGCGCAGGGCAATATTCTCACCAACCTGCCGTGCATCCACGCATTCCATGTCGGTGCGGATGACAGAACGCGGTAGTTCCGAAAGAAGGGCCTTGTGGAGATCGCCACGGTGCAGCACGGCCATGCTGAGGTGACCATATAGCTGACTGAAGCGCTGAAAATCCGTGGATTGGAGAACTTGTCCCTTGTCGTCGAGAAGGTCGAGTCTGTGTATTGGCTGCGCCTCGGCCACAACCGATTCATATAGGCCGAGCGTACGAAGGGCACGAAGCGCATTGGCGCTGAGACTGAGACCCGCACCCAGAGGTTTCAGTTCGCTCGCCTGCTCGTAAATCTCGGTCTCCCATCCGAGGAGTCGCAGGCCCCTGGCAACTGCAAGTCCGGCGATGCCTGCACCAATGATGACTGCGCGCATGTTCACGCTCCCTTTCGCCTTTGCCACGCGGCAAAACACTTTGCGAGACCAAAGTGTTCCCGAGGAAACAGGCGGCTAACGCCTTCTCCAATTTCACTCGAAGGGAGGTCTGCGGTGTGGCGTACCGACGCCCTGGAGCTCTGACGATCGCGTCCGAGATTCGCGAAACCGTGTTACAGGCGCTAAATAACTTCGCATGGACAGGGATATGAGCCAGACGCAGAGTTCCGTCGGCGCTTCGGCTACGGTGGCATTCATCGATCTTGCGGGCTTTAGCGCCATCGCGGACGTTTATGGAGATGCAGCGGCAATCGATGTGCTCGAGATTTTCGAGAGCATGGTCCGCGAGGCGCTTGCTGGCTACGAGCCTCCGATCAAGTGGATCGGGGATGAAGCGATGCTCTCGTTTCCGGAGCCGGAGTTAGCGATCCAGGCGCTTGGAACGCTGTTGCAGGCATGCCGGGAAGAACCGCGCCTTCCGCTCACCCGGTCGGCGCTGAACCATGGACCGGTCATCCGCAGGGCAGGTGATCTGTTTGGATCGACCGTCAACATAGCGGCACGTATTGCTGCGCTTGCGTCCCCCGGTCAATTGCTTGCGACTCAACCCATTGCCGACGCCGCTGCCGCCAAAGGCATCTTGGTGCGGGATCTTGGAGAGGTGGCGCTGCGGTCGGTAGCTGATGAAATCCCTCTTTACGAGATCGAACTTGCCCCCTCGCCTGACCCGGCCTGGATCGATCCAGTGTGCAAGATGCATGCTCCGTATGCATCCTATCGACGGGCCGCCCCAGAAGGGCCATGGTTTTGTTCGCCGCGTTGTGAAGAGGCATATCGGAAGTCGCCGCAGGCCTATCCACTGGCTCGATGACACGGCTCCCCTAGCTGCCCTGGCGCCCCCTCTCAGTCTATACTCATTGCGCAGGTGAGATATGCTACGGTGCCGGAAGTCGCCTCTGCATGATCCGCTGCCACAAGTGGCACATTGGTGCCGATGAAGCGCACTTTCAGAGTTTCGCCGACTTTCATCCTGATCGTGTCCCTCGAAGGATAGGCGCGGCCGTTGATGGTGAAATAATTCGGCTGTCCGCCGGCGGAAACCACGCGATAATCCTTCCAGCTGCTGGAAGTTCAAGAGTTGCCGTCCAGCCATGGCCGATCCGTCGTTTGCAAGAAAGTCACGGAGAATGGGTTCCCATCGGCGTTCTCTGCTACTTGACTCTCAGCCTTTTTCGCGGCAGGTTTCGATCAATAGGTCAGACCAATTTACCGATCCGGGATCTGCCAGATGATTCCGTTGAAGTAGAACTGGGTAACAATGCCGATCCAGGCCGTTGAACCGCGTCGACTTTACCGACAGATCGCCGATCAGCTCAGGCAGCTGATCGACGCGGGTGAGTTCGCAGTCGGCGATCGGCTGCCGACCGAGCGCGAGCTGGCCGATCAGCTTGGCATCTCCCGCCCGACCGTCCGTGAAGCGCTGATCGCGCTCGAGGTCGAGGGGCGCATACGCATTCGCGTCGGCTCGGGCATCTACGTCACCGAACCGCCGCGCGCCGAAATTTTGACGGCAGAAATGGATGAAGGCCCGTTCGAGCTGTTGCGGGCGCGCGAGTTCATCGAAGGGGCGATCGCCGCCGAAGCCGCCCTCCATGCCCGGCCGATCGACATCGAACATATGGACGACGTGCTGCGCCGCATGGAGGACATACCTCGCCCGACCAGGATGACGATCGCGCTCGACCGCGAGTTCCATACGATAGTGGCGGGCATTCTCGGAAACGCCGTGCTGGTGCGCTGCATTGACGAGCTCTTCGACCAGCGCATGAACCCATATTTCGAACGCCTGTCGAGCTATTTCGAGAACAGGGAGTCCTGGCGGGCCGCCGCGGAGGAGCATCGCGCCGTGCGCGACGCGATCGCGGCGCGCGACCCTGAACGGGCCAAGGCCGCCATGCAAGAACATCTGCGTCAGTCGCAACTGAGATTCTCACGCAATTTCGGTGAGAAATCCGCGGCCAGGGAGGTCGCGGGATAGGAGTCAGCCGACCGGGAGGGTCCTGTCGGCACCGTCAATCCATTCACAGGGAGGAATATGATGTTGAGGAAATACGCCGTTCTGCTCGGCACGATCGCCGCAATCGCTCTGCCCATGGCTTCGGCCTCTGCACAAACCGCGCTGAAATGGGCCCATGTCTACGAAACGTCCGAACCCTTCCACACCGAGTCGGTGTGGGCGGCAGAGGAGATCAAGAAGCGCACCGACGGCCGCTATACGATCGACGTCTTCCCGGCTTCGCAACTCGGCAAGGAAGCCGACATCAACCAGGGGCTGACCCTCGGCACGGTCGACATCATCATCTCCGGATCGAGCTTCGCCGCCCGCGAATACCCGCCGATCGGCGTGACCTACTTCCCGTTCACTTTCCGCGACGCGGATCACCTGCTCGCTTACACCAAGAGCGCCAAATACAAGGAGTTGACCGCCGGCTTCGAAGAGGCCTCCGGCCATCACATCACCGCGACCACCTACTACGGCACGCGTCACACGACCTCCAACCGGCCGATCGAGAAATGCGCCGACATGCAGGGCCTGAAGATCCGCGTGCCTGATGTGCCGGCCTATCTCGCCATGCCGCGCGCCTGCGGTGCCAACACCGCGCCGATCGCCTTCGCCGAGGTCTATCTCGCCTTGCAGCAGGGTACGGTGGAAGCGCAGGAAAACCCGCTGACGACGATCGACGCCAAAAAATTCTACGAAGTGCAAAAGCACATTATCCTGACCGGGCACATCGTCGATCATCTCAACACGCTCGTGTCGCAATCGCGCTGGTCGCAATTGTCGGACGAGGACAAGGCGATCTTCACCGAGGTGATGCAGGAAGCCGCCGCGCGAGCGACCAAGATCATCGTCGATCGCGAGAAGGCTTTGGTCGAAACCTTCAAGGAGCGCGGTCTCACCGTCACCGAAGTCGATCGCGCCGATTTCGAAAAGAACGTGATGGAGAAGGTGACGTTCGAGGAGTTCGGCTACCGCAAGGAGGATTGGGAGGCGATCCGCGCCGTCAAGTAAGCCGCATCGATCCGGGCCCGGCGCGACAAGCGCGTCGGGTCTGTCGAGCCCGCTGTCCAACAGTGCCCGGAGCTTGCCGATGACCCAAGAGGTCCACACCCAGGTTACAGCAGAAGAACTGGCGCATGCCTTCGAGGAAGAAGCGCCGCCCATCGATCTGTCGCGATACGCGGTGGAGGACTGGGTCACGCTCGCCGTGTTCTGGGGCATGTCGTTCTGCGTGTTCCTGCAGTTCTTTACGCGCTACGTCATGAACAACAGTTTTGCCTGGACCGAGGAGATCGCCATCAACTGCCTCGTCGTCGTGGTCTTCCTGGGCTCGGTCATGTGCACGCGCACCACGCGCCACATCCACGTCGACGTGCTCTATCACTATCTCCCCGCTGGGGCCGGGCGCTACCTGGCGCTCGCGGTCAATGTGATTACCATTTGCTTCTTCGCCTACATGTCCTGGCTCCTCTGGCGCTATGTCGGGATCGTCCACCGCGAGCGGATGGTCACCATCAACCTGCCGCGCAACGTCGTCTTCTACGCCGTCTTCGCCGGTTTCGTGCTGATGATGCTGCGCGCCATCCAGGTCTTCATCGGCAACATTCGCCGTGGCTACTCGGCGCTGGAGCGCCCCGCCGCGTTCGACGGATTGGGGGAATAGGCCATGCTGCTTCTGATCGGAGCCTTTCTCGTCCTGATGCTGGTCGGCGTGCCTGTCGCTGTGTCGATGGCGGTGTCGTCGCTGCTCTATCTCGTCTTCTATGGCGTGGCGCCTGACATCATCGCCGCGCAGCGCATGATCGCCGGTGTCGAGAGCTTTCCGCTGCTTGCCGTGCCGTTCTTCATCTTTGCCGGCAACCTCATGAACATCGCCGGTGTCACCGGGCGGATCTATTCCTTCGCGCTGGCGCTTGTCGGCTGGATGAAGGGCGGCCTCGCGCAGGTGAACATCATCGGATCGGTGGTCTTCGCCGGCATGTCGGGCGCAGCCCTTGCCGACGCCGCCGGCATCGGCACCATCGAGATCAAGGCGATGAAGGACCACGGCTATCCCGTCGAGGCGGCGGTCGGCGTCACCGCCGCCTCCTCGACGCTCGGCCCGATCTTCCCGCCGTCGCTGCCCTTCGTCATCTACGGCATGATGGCCAACGTCTCGATCGGCGCGCTGTTCATGGCCGGCATCCTGCCCGGCGTCGTCATGACGGCGCTGATGATGGTGACGGTCGCGATCTTCGCCCACCGCCGGGGCTGGGGTTCGGACACACCGTTCAAACTGAACCGGCTCGCCGCCGCCTCGATCGAGGTCGCCGTCGTGTGCTGCTTTCCGCTGGCCGTCTATGTCCTTGTCCAGATGGGACTGTCGCTCAACATCGCCGTTGGCATCGCGCTCGTCGTCCTGATCGCCTGCGACTGGTATTTCGACTTTTCCGCCGTCATGGCGCTGATGACGCCGATCATCCTGATCGGCGGCATGACCATGGGCTGGTTCACCCCGACCGAAGCGGCCATGGCCGCCGTCATCTGGTCGTTGTTTCTCGGGCTTGTGCGTTATCGGACGATGACACTTTCAGCCCTCGCCAAGGCCAGTTTCGACACGATCGAGACGACGGCGTCGGTCCTTTTCATCGTCACCGCAGCGTCGATCTTCGCCTGGTTGCTCACGGTCAGCCAGGCGGCGCAGCTGTTCTCGGTCTTCATCACATCGCTGACCGAAAACAAATGGGTGTTCCTGATCCTGGTCAACATCCTGATGCTGGTCGTCGGTTGTTTTCTCGACACGATCGCCGCCATCACGATCCTTGTGCCGATCCTCCTGCCGATCGTGGTTCTCTACGGCATCGATCCGGTGCATTTCGGTCTGATCATGACGCTCAATCTGATGATCGGTCTGCTCCATCCGCCGCTCGGCATGGTGCTGTTCGTCCTCTCGCGGGTCGCAAAACTGTCGGTCGAGCGTACCACCATGGCAATTCTGCCCTGGCTCGTGCCGCTGATCGTCGCGCTGATCCTGATCACCTTCGTCCCCGCCATCACGCTGTGGCTGCCGACGCAAATGGGGCTGATCCGTTGATCGACAGTCCAATCGCCGCAACGCTTTTTGGCCCTGAGGATCTGCGCGTCGTCGAGCATCCGCTCGGCCCCCTCGCGCCCGGAATGGTGCGCGTGCGCTTCGGCGCCGGCGGCATCTGCGGTTCCGACCTGCACTATTTCCGCCATGCGCGGACCGGCGATTTTGTCGTCACATCGCCGCTCGTGCTCGGTCACGAGGTCGCCGGAGAGATCGTCGAAATCAACGCGGACGCGCCAGGACTTGCCGTCGGTGATCGCGTGGCGGTCAACCCGTCGCGCTGGTGCGGACAATGCGCCCGATGCGCAGAGGGCCGCGCCAATCTCTGTGAAAACATCTATTTCATGGGCTCGGCGTCGAAAACGCCGCACATGCAAGGCGGTTTTGCCAGCGTGTTCGATGCCACGCCGGCGCAATGCATCAAAGTCCCGCATGCTGTTGCCTACCAGGCGGCGGCACTTGCCGAACCGCTCGCCGTCAGCTTGCATGCCGTGGCGCGGGCCGGCGACATCGCCGGCCGCAACGTCATCCTGATCGGCGCCGGCCCCATCGGGCTCCTGACCATGCTCGCCGCCAGGCTCAAGGGTTGTGGCGAGCTCACCGTCGCCGACATAGCCGAGGCGCCGCTCGCCTTCGCCAGCAAACTTGGAGCAAACAGGACGATCAACCTGTTCGGCGGCGATGACGAGCTCAAGGCGCTCGCGGCCGACAAGTTGATCGATGTCGCGTTCGAGATTTCAGGCACCGCCGCGGGTCTCGCAGCTGCGATCGCCAGCGTCCGGCGCGGCGGCACGGTCGTTCAGGTCGGCAATCTGCCGGGTGGTCAGATCCCGGTGGCCGCCAATGCGGTGATGGCCAAAGAAATCAATCTGAACGGCACGTTTCGTTTCGGCGCGGAATTCAACGAGGCGGTCGACCTCATCGTCAGCGGGGATATAGATGTCCTGAAGCTGGTGACCGCCGAACGCCCCCTCTCCTCGGCCTACGATGCGTTTGCCCTGGCCGCCGACCGCTCGCAGAGCGTCAAGGTGGTGCTGACCGCCGACTGAGGCGTTTTTCCCGGCGGAAGGGTCGGTCCCGGTAGGGGCGAAATGACACTCTAAGCGTTCTGCTCCTTCGGCCACGAAGTAAGCAATGTGCTGCTCACACAAGGGCGGAATATTTCCATCGCTCGGTATCAACTACCATCAGCGGCAGAGCGCTATGGCAACTGTGCCGACACCGACTGTCGACTTGGCCGAAAGTGGCTACTCCGCAATGTCCCTTTCGCATCGACACCTCGATCTATTGCCAGGACTCCGGTTCGGTATTGTGTAGCTCAATCAAGCGCTCGCACCCGCCAAGCTCCTTCGATGTGCTCATGGCCCAATCTTTCGCCTGCTGCTCAGTTAGAGACAGGCTTGGGTCTCCGCTCTGCGCCAATAGCGACAAGTTGGCCCCCTCCAACCTACCGATCGACATTTCGACATCCTGATAAATCTCTGTCTCAGGGCCGCAGCCTTGCCTCTTCAAATAGCCGAGAAACTTCGGCCTCATCGGGGCAGGTTCGGCACCACAGTATTTTTCGGCAAGCGCATACATTGTTAGCGCGTAGCCAATGCCCATAAAACGCGTCTCAATCTCTTCCCCAGGCGCAAAGCTGTTTCTACAAAACGGTGGCGACTGCCCGTAAGCAACCGTCACCAATAAACAAGACAGAGCGATCGCGCTAATAATGCGAAACATGCAATCTCCTCAAAGAAGAGCATGACTATGCTAAGCCCGAGGTGTCCGCAATCGGCCGTCAGGGTCTTCCAGGACGACAGCAATAAGTCGATGCCGTCTCCCATGTACCTGTCCAATCACCGTTGTATGGCGGAAACCGGCCAATCCCGTCGTGTGAACGTTGCCATGGCGCTTGGGGTGTCATTCGCGCCCTACCGGAATCGACCCCCGCCAGCTGTTGTCAACCGCTCCAGTCTCAGCCTGCCGGCCCGGTTTCCTTCGTGTCGGCCTGCTTGCGCGCCCGCGCAAATTGCAGCCCGGCGACGCCGGCGGTCGCAGCGAGCGCCAGGCCGATCGGAATGAGGCTCGAGGGCTGGTCGGCCTTTCTGAGCACCGCCACCACGTCATACCCGACATCCAGCCCGATGCGCTTGGCGTAGGATCCGAAATCGACATTGCTGATCATCAGCGCGTCGCCCGCTTGCGTGATGGTAAGGCCGATGCCGCGCAGCCGCTCCAGCGGCTCGCCCGGCTCGCCGAGCGGCACGTTGACCGTCTTGCGGACATCCTCGCCCATGAGGTCGACGCCCTCGACGACGAAATTGATGCGGCCATCGGCCGGCGTCTGCGCCACCGCCGACAGGAACTCGCTCCCCGGCAACTCCTCGTAAGGCGGCGACACCTGGTTGAGCCACCAGTCCGGCCGAAACAGCGTGAAGCAGACGAGCAGCAGCGCCGCACTTTCCCACAGGCGGCTTTTGGTCACGAACCAGTTCATGGTCGCGGCCGAAAACAGCAGGATGGCGATCAACGAGACAGTCGCCACCCAGATCGTCTGCGGCCAGGTGTCGACTCCGATCAGCAGCATCGCCGGGTTGAAGATGAAAACGAACGGCAGGATCGCCGTGCGCAGCGAATAGAGCGCGCCCTGGAAGCCGGTGGCGATCGGATCCTCCTTGGAAATCGCCGCCGCCGCGAACGCGGCCAGCCCAACGGGCGGGGTGATGTCGGCCATGATGCCGAAGTAGAAGACGAACAGGTGGACCGCGATCAGCGGGATCGGCAGTCCGGCCTGGGCGCCGAGATCGACCACGACCGGGGCCATCAGCGTGGCGACCAGAATGTAGTTTGCGGTGGTCGGGATGCCCATGCCGAGCACAAGGCTGATCGCGGCGATGAGGATCAGCATCAGGATGACATTGCCGCCGGAGATGAACTCGACGAGTTCCGTCATCATCAGGCCGAGACCGGTCAGTGTGATCGTGCCGACGACGATGCCGGCAGTGGCCGTGGCGATACCGATGCCGATCATGTTGCGGGCGCCGAGCGCCAGCCCGTCGATCAGATCGTCCCAGGCAGCCCGCACTGAGGCGGCGAGATTTTCTTTACGGAACACCGCCATCAGCGGCTTGCGGGTGGCGACGATCCCGAGGATTGAAACGGTCGCCCAGAACGCCGAAAGCCCGGGCGACATCTGCTCGACCATCAGGCACCACAGAAGCACCGCGATCGGGATGAGGAAGTCGAGCCCGGTCCGCGTGACGTCCCAGGCGCGCGGCAGTTCGAGGATTGGCGCGTTCGGATCGTCGAGCGCGAGATCCGGATAGCGCGAGGAATACCAGACCGAGGCGACGTAGAGAGCGACGCCGGCGATTGCGAGCACCGGCGGCGCGGCCCCACCGAAGACAGCCTGGATAGCAACAATGCCGTAATAGACGATACAGACGGCGAGAACGCTGCCCGACAGTCCCAGTCCCATCCGCAGCATCCGTTCTCTTGCCGGCGTCGGACGCTGCGGGATCGTCTTCAAGCCCATCTTTATCGCTTCGAGATGAACCATGTAGAGCAGCGCGATATAGGAGAAGACTGCCGGCAGCAGCGCGTGCTTGACGATCTCCGAATAGGGAATGCCGACATATTCGACCATCAGGAATGCGGCCGCACCCATGACCGGCGGCATGATCTGGCCGTTGATCGAGGCTGAAGCCTCGATGGCGCCTGCCTTGACGCCGGAAAGGCCGGTGCGCTTCATCAGCGGGATGGTGAAGATGCCGCCTGAAACCACGTTGGAGACGGACGAGCCGGACACGACGCCGTTGAGAGCCGATGAGACCACGGCGACTTTCGCCGGGCCGCCGCGCAGATGGCCGAGCAGCGCGATGGAAATCTGCATCATCCAGTTGCCGGCGCCTGCCTTTTCCAGAAGCGTGCCGAACAGGACGAACAGAAAGACGAAACTCGTCGACACGCCAAGTGCAATCCCGAAGACGCCTTCGGTGGTCAGCCATTGATGGTTGAGAAACTTGGTGAGCGATGCGCCGCGATGCTGAATCACGTCCGGCATGTACTGGCCGGCAAAGGTGTAGAAGATGAAGGTACAGGCCACGACAACCATCGGCAGGCCGAGCGCACGGCGCGTCGCCTCGAGCAGCAACAGGATGCCAACGGTACCGGTCACCAGATCGAGCGTGGTCGGCTGGCCCGGCCGTCCGGAAAGCACGACGTAAAAGAGAAAAAGGTAGGCGCCGGCAAATCCGCCGACCACGGCCAGCACCCAGTCGAGCAGCGGCACGTGATCGCGGGGCGAGGATCTCAGCGCCGGATAGGCGAGAAAGGTCAAGAACAGCGCGAAGCCGAGATGGATAGCGCGCGCTTCCGTGTCGTTGAGAATGCCGAAGCCGAACACGAACGGCAAAGGCGAAGCGTACCAGAGCTGGAAAAGCGACCACGCGACTGCAACCCAGAGCAGGATTCGCCCGACCGTGCCAACCGGATGCCGGCCGCCCGTGTCGGCCTCCGCGACAAGTTGTTCGAGCTCTTCGAGATCGACGCCGGCCGGTTGTGCCTTCACTTCGCTCATGACGTCGTCTCCTGTTGCGGATGGCCCCGGCGGATCAGCTGGACCCGCCGGACCGTCGTCAGGTCACGAAGCCTACTTCAACCAGCCCTTCTCCTTGAAGTATTTTTCAGCGCCCGGATGCAGCGGCGCGGAATTTCCTTCCGCTACCATCTTGGCGGGATCGAGATTGGCGAAGGCCGGATGCAGCGACTTGAACTCGTCGAAGTTCTCGAACACCGCCCTGGTCAGTTGGTAGACGCTCTCATCGGGAACCTTGGCCGAAGTGACCAACGTGGCGAGCACGCCGAAAGTCCCGGTATCGTCGGGATTGTTCGCGTAGAGTCCGCCCGGAATGATCGCCTTGGCGTAGTATGGATTCTCGGCGACAAGCTTGTCCACGACCTCTCCAGTCAACGGCACCAGCTTGGCGGCGCAGGTGGTCGTCGGGTCCTGGATGTTCGCTGAAGGATGGCCGACGCCGTAGAAGAACCCGTCGATCTTGCCGTCGCAGAGCGCCGGGCCGTGCTCGTCAGCCTTCAGCTCCGATGCGAGCGAAAAGTCGGCCAACGTCCAGCCCATCGCACCGAGCAGACGCTCCATGGAAGCGCGCGTCCCGGAACCGGGATTGCCGACGTTGAAACGCTTGCCCTTGAAATCCTCGAATTTAGTCACGCCGGCATTGGGATGCGCCAGCACCGTGAACGGCTCCGGATGGATCGAGAAGACCGCGCGCAGGTCGGTATGGGGGCCACCGTCCTTAAATGATTCCAGTCCCTTGTAGGCGTTGTACTGGACGTCCGACTGGGCCATGCCGAAGTCGAGTTCGCCTTCCTTGATCGTGTTCACGTTGAATGCCGATCCGCCGGTCGATTCGACCGAGCAGCGGATGCCGTGTGTCTTGCGATCCTTGTTGAGCAACCGGCAGATAGCGCCGCCGGCGGCATAGTAGACGCCGGTGACGCCACCGGTCCCGATGGTAACGAAATTCTGCTGCGCCATTGCGCTGGCCGAAAACAGCAGCGCCGCCGACAAGGCGGCAATCTGCGCTCCGAGGCGTGCAGTCCGGGCATGTTTCATCTGGTTCTCCCTTGGTACTTTGCGTGCCGTCGCGGCCGTCCGGTGTTTTGGTGTCAAGGCACGTCGATGCATGCTACGATTGTTGCGCTTTATCAATCAAGGGAAATGCTTGTTACAATGGACAGTCGGGAGACGGGTTTCGACGCGCTTTTGGCGCGCATACTGACCGAACTCCCAAAATTGAGCTCGGAACTGCGCAAGGCGGCGCGTTTCGTGGTCGATCACCCCGACGAGGTGGCGCTGGTGTCCATGCGGGTGCTGGCCTCGAGATCAGAGGTGACACCGACGACCTTCGTGCGACTGGCGCGGCGACTGGGTTTTGGCGACTGGGCGGCGCTGCGCAAGCCGTTCGAAGACCGGCTGCGCTCCGGCAAGGCGCCTTTCGCGGCAAGGGCCGATGCGCTTGTCAGGCGCAGGTCGGAGACGATCTTCGCCGAATCGCTGCGGACGACGGTGGCCAATCTGGCGACGGCCGAAGCCGTCAACGGCAGCGAAGAAATCGCAAGGGCCTGCGCGATACTGGAGAAGGCTCAGCGCATACGTGTCGCCGGGTTCCGAAGCTGCCGCGCGCCCGCCCACGCGCTTGTCTATCTCTGCCGGATGTTTCGGCGCGAGATCACGCTGCTCGGCGGCGACGGCGGTGCGATCGAGGCGGAACTCGCAGCGCTTGGAAAGAAGGAAGCGGTCGTCGCGATCGGCTTTTCGCCCTATTCGCGTGAACTCGGGCCCGTGGTGGAGGCTGCGCAACGACACAGCGTTCCGATTGTCGCGATCGTCGACAGCATGGCTGCTCCGATCGCGCGGCACGCGCAGGTTGTCTTGCGATTCTCTACCGACAGCCCGTCCTTCTTCCCGTCGGTAGCCGCGGCCATGGCTATCGTGGAAGCGCTGGCCGCAACGATGCTGGCGCGCAGCGGGCCTGCAGCCGCGGCTCGTGTCAGGGAGACGGAACTGGAGTTACAGGCGTTCGGCGCCTATCTGCCGGAATGAAGAGCGCTGGCGCTATGCCACTGCAGCGTCTATCGCGTCGCCGAGCCGTTCAACAACCGCGTCGATTGCCGCGGCGTCTATGATGAAGGGCGGCGCCAGCAGCACATGATCGCCGCGCACGCCGTCGATCGTTCCCCCTGCGGGATAGACCAGCAGGCCGCGCGCCATCGCCTCGCGCCTGATCTTCGCATTGAGCTTCCGCTTCGGTTCGAACGGCGCCTTGGTCGAGCGATCCTCGACCAACTCTACACCCATGAAAAGGCCACGCCCGCGAATGTCGCCGATATGGGCATGGTTGCCGAACCGTTCGCCCAGTCGCCGCGAAAGATGCGCTCCCATCGCCCGGACATTGGCAAGCAGATCGTCGCGAGCAATCACGTCCTGGACGGCGAGCGCCGCCGCGCAGGCCATCGGGTGGCACATATAGGTGTGGCCATGCTGGAAGAAGCCGGAGCCTTCGGCGAAAGCGTCGAAGATGCGGCGCGAAAGCAGCACCGCACCGATGGGTTGGTAGCCGCCACCGAGCCCTTTGGCGATTGTCATCAGGTCGGGCGCGACGCCGTCCTGCTCGCAGGCGTGCAGCGTGCCGGTGCGGCCCATGCCGCACATCACCTCATCGAGGATGAGGAGCACACCGTAGCGGTCGCAGATTTCGCGAACGCGCCTGAAATAGCCGGGAACCGCGGGCACAGCTCCTGCTGTCGCGCCGACCACAGGTTCCGCGACGAAGGCCATGACAGTGTCCGGACCGAGTTCGAGAATTCTATCCTCGAGCGCCTGGGCGGCGCGCAGTCCGTAGGCCGCCTCGCTCTCACCGGCTTTCTGGTAGCGGTAGGCATAGCATGCGTCGATGTGATGCGTGTCGATCAGCAAAGGGCGGAATTGGGCGCGGCGCCACTCATTGCCCCCGGCAGCGAGAGCGCCGAGCGTGTTGCCGTGATAGCTCTGGCGGCGGGCGATGACGTTTCGCCGCTCTGGCCTGCCGGTCTCGACGAAAAACTGGCGGGCCATCTTGAGCGCCGCCTCCACCGCTTCGGAGCCGCCGGACACGAAGTAGGCGTGGCTGATACCTTGTGGCGCGCCGGCGACGAGCTTGTCGGCCAATGTCTCGGCCGGCTCGTTGGTGAAGAAGCTGGTGTGGGCATAGGCGAGCTTGTCGGCCTGCGCATGGAGCGCGGCTGTCACCTCGGGATGGCCGTGGCCGAGGCAGGAAACCGCCGCGCCACCTGACGCGTCGATATAGGCGCGGCCATCGCGGTCGAACAGTTCGATGCCCTTGCCGCCAGCCGCGACGGGCAGGCTCGCGTGGATCTGGCGGTGCAGGATGTGTGTCATGCCTTCCCCGATTGACGATGGCGCGATTTGCAGCGAACCTATCATGCAACATATGTTACACACTGCGCAATACTGAAACAATTGGACTGAGATTATGACCGCCGACAGGGACGCGACCGGCCCCGGACTTATCGCACCGACGGCAATCGCCGTTGCGCCGAATGGTGGACGGCGTGGCAAGCAAGACCACCCTGCCCTGCCGATCGGCCCCTGGGAATTGGCCCGGACTGCCGCCGCCTGCCTCGAGGCGGGCGCCGCCATGATCCATACCCATGTCCGCGACCGCGACGGCCGCCATTTGCTCGACGCGCACGCCTATCGCGAGACGACGAAAGCGATACGTGATGCGGTGGGCGAGCGGCTGATCATCCAGATCACCAGCGAAGCGATCGGCCGCTACCAGCCGGCCGAGCAGGTGGCGGTGGTGCGCGCTGCCCGCCCTGAGGCGGTTTCGCTGGCGCTGCGTGAACTGGTGCCGGACGCTGCCCATGAGACCGATTTCGCGCAGTTCCTGGCGTGGTTGAAGAGCGAGCGGATCGCCCCTCAGATCATCCTTTACACGCCCGAAGAGGCGTCGGCCCTGGCCGCCATGCAGCAGCGCGGGCTGGTACCTTTCAACGACATCCCGGTGCTCTATGTGCTCGGCCGCTACACGCCGGGACAGGTTTCGCGAACGGCCGATCTGCTGCCCTTCCTTGCGCAGGACCGCCCGCGCTTCGCGCACTGGATGGTCTGCGCCTTCGGTCGGCAGGAAAGCGCTTGCGTTACGGCCGGTGCGCTGCTGGGCGGTCATGCCCGCGTCGGCTTCGAGAACAATTTTACCCTGGCCGACGGCACGACTGCCAAGGACAATGCCGCGCTCGTGACAGCGACCAGAGGCGCTCTGACTGCTTGTGGCGTCAGGATCGCCCAAGCCAACGACCTGCGCGCCGCTTGGTCGATCCAGGGCTAACCCTCGCCCGCACGCCTCTTCGGTCCGTCACATTTGTCGAAAATCTCTTTGCTACGCTGCAACCGAACTTTTTGACTGACGTTAGGGTTGCAGTGGCGCTGGGGAGGCCTTTATGCAGACGTACCTCGTCGAACAAATGGAGGGCGATGACGTGATCACGGTGCGTGTCATCAACGCGCCGAGCCCCTTCAAAGCCGCCGCCATGTCGACAGATCGACATGTTACGCTGCGAAGGTGGGAAAAGGATTGGATCCGAGTGACCGACGAGAACCGGGGACACATCTTTGCATACAGCTTTGTCTCCGACGCAAACCCAGACAACAGCGGGCTTGTAATAGCACCGAATAAATCAAGAAAAGCCCAAAAAGCTGATCAGGGACGCGAGTAAGCGCCACCTTTTTTGCTTTTTGCTGGAGCGCGCCAGAAGCGTGAACACCCGGAATTGAGCCAGCCGTTGCGGCATGGCTGACGCTCACGGCGTGGTATGTCCCACAACCACCCTTCCCTCGCCGGCTTCGTTCGTGACCGCCCGGATCCCCTCGAAGGACTTGGAGCGCTCCAGCAAACGCATGACCTGCCGGTCCTGGCCGAGACCGACCTCGAAGAGCAGGATGCCTCCGCGCCGCAAGTAGCGCGGCGCGTCCTTGATCACAAGCATATGGATGCTCAGGCCGTAGGGGCCGGCTGCAAACGCTTCACGAGGCTCGAGCTCGGTCAGATGCGCGCGGTCGCCCTCGAGCCGCTTTTCCGAAATGTATGGCGGGTTGCAGACGATCACGTCGATCGTGCTGTCGAGTTGCAAGCCCGAGAAAGCACTGAACAAGTCACCCCTCAGCACCGACACGCGATCTGCCATGTCGTGATGGGCGACGTTGCGGCGCGCGACCTCGACGCATCCATCGGTGAGATCGCTCGCCCAGACCTGCGCGGCAGGGGCGTAATGCGCAATGGCGCAGGCCAGATTGCCGGCCCCGCAGCACATGTCGACAACCCGCGGCGCCGACAGGTTCATTTGCCGCAGAACATCAAGTGCTGTCGTGCCGAGCAACTCCGTCTCCGGCCGGGGAACGAGCGCACCGGGCGCGATGAGCAACTCCAGCCCCATGAAGATGGTGCGGCCTTTGCGGTAGGCTTCGGCGACACTGATCTCTTCGCTCACGACAGCTCCCTCCCTGTCTTGCCGGGTCGCAGTGCCCGACAATTGAGTGGAAGTTAAATCACTAAGTTCCCGATCGGCAATCGAAAAACACGCCTCGCCAGGGCATTTGGGATCGCGAGTTATCGGCATCGTCTCAAAGGCGTTGGCACATGGTCCTGGAGGATAGGAACGGAAGATTCGACGTGTTCAGCGGCTCCCGTTGACAGGGTTCAAAAAAAGAGGAGCCTTACCTGCCTTTTAGGATTATATTAGCAAGCTGGGCTTGCGGTGTTGGGGCACCGCTGGCGTTGACTGGATGAATTGACGAGTAATTGGCCACGACTCCAAAGGCCCGTGACCGTTCAATCCATTCAGGTTTCGTTGGGGTAGTTCAATGTATCGAATCGTCATCGCCGACGATCACGGCCTGTATCGTCGTGGCCTGCGCTTGGCTCTCAGCGCAGGCATTCCAGGTGTGGAGATATTCGAGGCGTCGTGTTTCGACGCCGCGCTCAGTCTGCTGGCCGAGCAGGCGTCCGTTGATCTTGCGATCCTGGACTTGAACATGCCGGGATTGTTCAATCAGGAAGTGCTCAGCGGCATTTTGTCGGCTTATCCGGATACGCGATTTGCCATCGTTTCCGGAAACGATTC
The DNA here is from genome assembly GCF_055811335.1 of Mesorhizobium sp. WSM4847. NCBI lineage: Bacteria > Pseudomonadati > Pseudomonadota > Alphaproteobacteria > Hyphomicrobiales > Phyllobacteriaceae > Mesorhizobium > Mesorhizobium sp. WSM4847. Next base: position 237,171 of record NZ_JBVVPY010000009.1, read on the forward strand.
ACGCTCGGAGATACTCACGGCTCTGTCGATCGGTCTCCACGGCTATATCGTAAAGTCGCAAAAAGACGAGGAGGTCGTTATGGCCGTCAACGAAATCCTCTCGGGCCGCATCTACGTCCCTGCACTTCTGTCGCGCCCCGGTGCTGCGCCAACACCTCACATACCTGCTCCCGCCGAGCCTGTCCCGCACCGACGCACCACCACCGGCAATCTTGGCAGGCTGACCTCGAGGCAAAAGGAGGTCCTGAAGCTGATGGCGGAAGGCTATTCGAACAAGGAAATCGCGCGCGATCTGGAGATTGCCGAAGCGACGACGAAAATCCATGCCGCTGCCGTTTTGCGTGAGCTTGGGGTGCGGAATCGGACGGAGGCTGCCGTTATGCTGAAGACGTGGTTAACGAGGGATATCAATTAATTAGAGCACCACGTTCTTTTGATACGCAAGGGGCGCTGTTAAACGCTTCCGATGGCCTCAAGGTCCGATTTCCTTGCGCGACAGCCGCAGCGAATATCGCAGCCCGTGATCCGTCATCTCCAGCTTGGGAGAGTGACCGACAAGCGGCGCCCCATCCACTCCGATTATCATCGAACCGAAACCATGGCGGACAACTTTTGCAGGCCGCCGCCGCCGCCCTGATTCCACCCAGTCGAACACGATGTCACTGCCTGCATCTTCCGATGCGAACGTCCAATTTACCTCGATCCGGCCTTTTGAATCGCCAAGCGCTCCATGTTTCAAGGAATTGGTCGCAAGCTCGTGAACAATCATCGCAAAGCTCTCGGCGGCGCCTCCCGACATCGTAACCGAGGGACCGCCGACAGATATTTCGCGTGTCCCCATATACGGTTGCAGCTCCTGGACAACGAGATCGTGAAGCATCCCCGACCCGCTGCTGTTGCCCGAAAGGAGCAGATGCGTTGCCTCGAGCGAACGAATCCTGTCGATGAGCGTCTCCTTGTACCTGGCGAGATTGTTCTCGGGATCATTGACCATGTTCACCAGTGCCGTGATCACCGGGAACAGGTTGATGAACCTGTGGCGTTGCTCGAGCATGATGCGCTCCCGCTTCTTTGCCGCGGCACGCAGCAGCGTGGTTTGCCGTCGCTCGGTCAGGTCGGCGGCCACGCCGAGCCGCTGTAGACGATCATCGTATTTCTCTTCCCTTCCGCGCAGAGCAACCCAGCGGATATGTCCGTCCGGGCGTCGGACGCGAATCTCGACGTCGTAGTTGGTGACCGATGCGAGCTTTCTCGATACGGCCAGCTTTGGCCAGTCCGCCGGATGAACGACGGCCGACAGTTCCTCCAACCGGCGGCTGCCGGCCGGAGGCAGTCCGAGAATGTCCCAGAACGCACCCGAACCGGTGACGATGCCGTCTTTAAGGTCGATCCGCCACGTGGCCAGGCGTCCAGCAGACAAAGCGAGATCCAGCCACTCCTTCTGAGCCCGAAGCGCTTCGTGCACGGCTCGTCGTCCCGAGATATCGTCGACCACCACGAAAATGGTCTCTGAGAGAACCCCGTCGGGCACGGACAAAGACAGCGTTAGCCGCGCCCAGAATGCCGAACCGTTCTTTCTTGACAGACGCACCTCCGAAGCGAACGAAGCAGAGTCTTTGCCCAGGCCAGCCAGCAATTGCGCCAAGGCATCACGGTCGTCCGGGTGAACGAGTGTCTCCAGCTGCAGTTGGGCAAGCTCGTCCTCCTCGTAGCCTGTCATCTCGCTGAGGCGTCTGTTGGATTGCAGCAACTCACCTTTCTCGTTGATGTTTGCGAACCCCATGGCGGCGCGCTCGAAAGCCCAACGATAGCGGCTTTCGGTTGCTTCGACGGCAGCGAGCCTGGCTTCGGCTACCTCCAGCAACTCACGCACGTCCTGCCGCAGCCGATGGAATGTCATGGCAATTACGCCACCGGAAATCAGAAGCAGAATGGCGCGCGCCCAATCTTCGCCGGAGACCTGACCATGCAGGGTGCTTCGTGTCCACAAGCCGGCAGCCACCATCAGGACCGTCGCCGCAAGCGCAGGACCACGGTCTTCAAGGTAGGAAATGATAATAATAGCTGGAATAAATTCGAGGAAACTCGACCCTTCTCCGATGTATGCTGACGCTTTTGTTTCAAATATCAGCGTTGCAGCCAGCACCGATGCGGAGGCAATGTGAGTTAGCAGTCTGCCTGTTGGGTTCAAATCCGACCTGCGCGACTGCCAGTTCATCGACATAGACTACTACCTTTTGACTAGGCCATCGAGACTAGAGCAAAAAACGTACAACCTAGTCCGACTGCGGGATTGCCATACCACTATCACAGCGCGCATTTTATCAAACAGGGGCGAACAGAACTCATCAGAATATAACGAGTTTCAAGACAGTAGGGAGCGCATTTTTTGCGAGCCCTGCGCAAGAAGACTGTTCGTAAATCCCGGGCAAGTTACTACGGGCTGATGGACCTTTGGGGAGGTTGGAAAATGGCTATGATCGATAGATACAGTGATGCCGTTGTGGGCGACCGGTACATCACGACAGGAACCAAGTATAACCCTGACGCGCAGGTGACGCGGCCCTCCTATGCTTATCCTTCAGCTCGTGCATCCGATCGGCCGGAGACAGAGGGCGACGAACCAAGGAGACGCAGCCTGGAATCCGTCACCGGCATGCTTGATCGCCTCGGCTGTGGCTATCTCGTACTAGACCGCGATAGAAAAGTAATCGAATGGAACGCGGCCGCTCTAACCACGCTGGAGCGCCCCACGCCGGAGCGCCCCACTCTGGAGCACAAAGGCGAAGCGGCTGATACAGCCAGTGTGCTTTCGGCAGCCCTAAGGCGGCTGGTCGCAAATGTCCCGGCGCCTTTCCTGCCCGGCTCCCTTTCCTGGGTGGTGATCCGCAGCACAGGTGACAGGCCGGTGGTACTGAAAGAGAACGGTCTTATCGCCCCCGATGGAACGAGCATCGTGGCATTGCTTGGCCGTGTGAACAGGTCGGGGCCAAACCCTCAGACACTGCAAAGGATGTTTGGCCTGACGAGCGCGGAAACGCATCTGGCTCTGCGTTTGGCTCAGGGCGATGCGCCGTTGGAGATCGCCCGCAGCTGGCGGCTCAGCCGCACCACGATCCGCTCACAGCTTGCCTCGCTGTTCGCCAAGACCGAAACGAGACGTCAGGCGGAACTGGTGGCTCTTCTGGGGCGCATTTCGGTCTTGCCATGATTTTGGGGTCGGCCTGGATCCGGGCGCCCGGGCATCCTGCGCACCGCGCAGATCGCCGGTGTCGCGGTAATGCTGCTCGCCAACTGGGCTGGTCGGTAAACTGGCACCTGGGAGCGCAGGCGTCTATCGCCTCGGCGTGTATGCGCTGTCCATCCTTTCGCCGCGTATCGGCGGCGCTATGTCGTCATCCAGGAGCCGGGTGATCCGGGCAAAGCCCTTAAAAGCCTTTCTTGCTTCCTCGGCAGACATCTGACCTGCCAGTGCCGCAGCGCAGCAATTCAGCGCGCATTGATACACCGGGCCGCGCCTACCTTTCGGCCAGTGGCGCAAAAACGTCATCGCTTCGCTGACATTGTCGATTTCTTCCACAGGCTCTCCGTGCCCGCGCGCAATTCGCACCGGCGTAAAGAATTCCAGGCGATTCATCTTTTCCTCCCGTCGATCGCGATGCGTTCGATCGAATCTAGTTAAATTCACGGCCAGCCAATTGGTTCCCGGAATAAACCCCACGGCCTTGATAAACGGCAGCGGGCCGGCTGGGTGGATCGCCAGTCATCGCCCGACTTCTTGCCGTTGCGGAACGTTCGGGGAAGTGGTGCATTTCGACATCAGCGATGATCTTTCTGGGAAATGCCAGTCTATGAAAATAGCCCATGTGGCGCCGCTCCACGAATCCGTGCCGCCTCGGCTCTATGGAGGCACGGAGCGCATTGTCTCCTATCTGACCGAAGGGTTGGTCGAGCTGGGCCATGACGTAACTTTGTTCGCCAGTGGCGATACAAGGACCTCGGCAAAATTGGTGCCGTGCCGCGAGCGTGCGCTGCGTCTTGACCCAAGCCCGCTGAAATCCGAGACAGCCGCGCACCTTTCGATGCTTTCCGAGGTGAGGAAACGAGCTCACGAATTTGATATCATTCACTTCCACCTCAGCCATTTCCTGCATTTTTCCTTCTTCGAGCACATCCATGAGCGGACGGTGACGACGCCGCATGGCAGGCTCGACTATGTCGATCTGGCACCGGCCTATGAGCGTTTTCCGCGCTTTCCGATGATCTCCGTGTCCGGCAGCCAAAGGACGGGGCTGGCCGACGCCAACTGGCTGGCGACGATCCACCACGGGCTGCCGACCGAACTCTACAAGGCGGTTTTCGAGCCGAGCCCAGGGGAGCCCTACCTCGCCTTCCTTGGTCGGATGTCGCGCGACAAGCGTCCGGATCGTGCCATTGAGATCGCGCTGCGCTCGGGGCTGAAACTGAAGCTTGCAGCAAAGATCGGCGACGACGACCGGGCATATTTCCGCAACATGGTCGAGCCGCTGGTCGACGGCGATCGTGTCGACTATGTCGGCGAGATCGAGGAAGACAAGAAGGCGGAATTCCTCGGCAACGCGGCCGGCCTCGTATTCCCGATCGACTGGCCGGAGCCGTTTGGTCTTGCCGTTATAGAAGCGATGGCCTGCGGCACGCCGGTGATCGCCTGGAAATCCGGCGCCTTGCCGGAAATCGTCGATCAACGCGTGACCGGTTTTATCGTGGATTCCATGCAAGGGGCGGTTGCCTCGGTGCCCGACTTGCTGCGGCTCGACAGGCGGAGGGTGCGAGCTGTCTTCGAAAGGCGGTTTTCTGCCAAAAGAATGACCCGCGACTATGTTTCCGTTTATGCGCGCCTGATCGGCGCCTCGACCGAAGCAAGAGCGTCGTGAGCGGCATTACCTCGGGGGGCGAAACGAGACGGATATGTAGAGAATGGCCCAACTCGACGAGCGCAGGCTTGATCCCTCGGTAGCGCTTGCGTCCCTGGACGCTACCGCACCTCGAGAGCCGCATCGGCTGTTCGCCCTCAAGCAAGGCGATTGTTTTGCCGTGTCCGACGCCTACGGCGATATCCGCGGCGCCGGCGACGGTTTCTTCCGTGACGACACGCGAGTGCTTTCCGAATTCCGGTTGACCGTCGGCGACCGGCAGACATCGCTGCTCGGTGCGTCGCTCAGCCAGGACAATGTGCTCTTCACCTCCAACCTGACCAATCTGCCGATGCAGAGCGTCCGCGGCCGGGACATTCCGCAGGGCGCGATCCATATCGAGCGCGTCAGGCTGCTTTGGCAGGACCGGCTGTTTGAACGCATCACCCTTTCCAACTACAGCCAGGAACAGTCGACCATCCGCGTTTCGCTGCATTTTGCCGCCGATTTCCGCGACATGTTCGAAGTGCGCGGCTCGACAAGGCCGAAGCGCGGCATGGCCCATGCTGCCAAGACGGATGCGACCTGCGTGCTGCTTCGCTACGACGGGTTGGATGGGCTGGCGCGGATGTCGGCGATATCGTTCTCGCAGGCGCCAGACCAGCTGACGGGCGACCGTGCGGATTTCCTGATTGCCGTGACGAGGCGCAGCCGCAAGATGCTGTATGTCGAAGTCGGTCCCGAAATGGCGGAAACGCCGAACCGCGATCGTTTCCGCGCCGCCGCGGCCCGGGCTCGCTTCGGCATGCGGGCCAAGCGCCGCCACGGTGCTACGGTGCACAGTTCCGGGCGCGTCTTCAACGATTGGGTCGAGCGTGCCCGCGCCGATGTGGCGCTGCTGACCACCGAGCTTTCGACCGGACCCTACCCCTATGCGGGCATCCCCTGGTTTTCGACGGCGTTCGGCCGCGACGGCGTGATCTCCGCCTTGCAGATGCTGTGGCTCAACCCGGGCCTGGCGCGAGGCGTGCTGGCCTTCCTTGCCCAGCACCAGGCGACTGAGACATCGCCGTTCAGCGATTCGCAGCCGGGCAAGATCATGCACGAGACCCGCAAAGGCGAAATGGCGGCGCTGCGGGAGCTCCCCTTCGGCCGTTACTATGGCGGTGTCGACACGACGCCACTCTACATCCACCTCGCCTGCGCCTATGCGGACCGTACAGGTGACATGGCGTTCGTCGACAGCCTGTGGCCGTCGCTCTGCGCTGCGGCTGAATGGACCGAGGAGGCAAGCCGGCCGACCGGCTTCGTCACCTATCAGCGTGCCGCCGAGTCCGGCCTCGCCAACCAGGGATGGAAGGACAGCCACGATTCCGTCTTCCATGCCGATGGCCGAACCCCCAGGGGACCGATCGCCCTGGTGGAGGTGCAAGGCTATGCCTTTGCCGCGTTCCGGGGGTTGGCGGCGCTCGCCCGCCGCCGCGGCGAGATCGACAGGGCCTATCATTGGGAGAGCAGCGCCGAAGCCATGCGCGCCGCTGTGGAGCGCCATTTCTGGCTGGACGATCTCGGCTTCTATGCCTTGGCGATCGACGGCGCCGGCGAGCCCTGCAAGGTGCGGACGTCTAATGTCGGGCACCTTCTCTATGTCGGCCTCCCCGCGCCGGCACGGGCGCAGATGGTCGCCGACCAGCTGCTTTCGGCGTCCTTCCATTCGGGCTGGGGGCTGAGGACGCTCGCCGACGATGCTGTGTTCTTCAACCCGATGTCATACCACAACGGCTCGATCTGGCCGCATGACACCGCCATTTGCGGCGCCGGTCTGGCACGCTTTGGCGAGCGTGAACACGTGATCCGGCTGATGAGCAGCACCTTCGAATCGGCGGTCCACTTCAACATGCGGTTGCCCGAACTGTTCTGCGGCTTTACCCGCGCGCCGGGCGAGGCGCCGATCGCCTATCCCGTCGCCTGCCTGCCGCAGGCATGGTCGGCTGGGTCTGCCTTCATGCTGATGCAGGCCTGCCTCGGTCTCGAGATCGATGGCTGGGACGGCGAAATCCACGTCACCCGTCCCAGGCTGCCGATCGGCATCGACACGCTGACGCTGAGGCATCTTGGCGTTGGCACCAGGAAGGTGGATCTGACATTCCAGCGTGTCGGCGACAGGGTGGTCGCCTTTCTCGCCGACCGGCACGAGGGATTGGTGCCGCTCATCGTGCGGACCTAGTTTGGCTTTTCGCATGGAACCAGCTGCCGGGCTGCAATTAGCGGAACCGATGGCCCGTCCGAGCGTTCCGACGCACGGCAGCTGATTGGCGGCTGCGAGTTTCGAAAAACAATCAAAAGGGCCACCGACCGGCCGGAGAAGATCGTTGTTCCCATGTCAGACTTTGGCACAGAGGTACTCTGGGTTCTAATCATTGCAAGCCTTGGCCTTTCCGCTGTTGCCCTGGTGTTCTCGATATCCCGCCGGCGCCACATACCTGCGGCCGCATCCTCCCCAGGCGATGACCTGGCTTCGGAAGCGGCTCGCACGGTGCTGCGGGAGTTTGAAAAGAATGGCCACTCGGCCGATGCAGCGCTGATCACATGGTCGCCCGACACCTTGCGCAAGATCCTGGCCGACGATCTGCCGGAGACGCAGGTGATCGTCGTATCCAACCGCGAGCCCTACATCCACAACACCAGGAATGATGGCATCGAGCTCCTGGTGCCGGCCAGCGGGCTGGTTTCGGCACTTGAGCCGATCACCCGCGCCTGTGCCGGCACCTGGATTGCGTATGGCGGCGGAACAGCGGACCGTCTTACCGTCGATGAGAACGACCGGGTTGAAGTGCCGCCCGGCAATCCGTCCTACACGCTGCGCAGGGTCTGGCTGAGCGAGGAAGAATACCAGGCCTATTATCTAGGCTTCGCCAATGAAGGCCTGTGGCCGCTTTGTCATATCGCCTTCACCCGCCCGATTTTTCGGGCGTCGGACTGGCAGGCCTATGAAGCCGTCAACCGGAAGTTCGCCGACACGGTGGTTGCCGAAGCGCGCAACGAGCGGCCGATCGTGCTGGTCCAGGACTACCATTTCGCGCTCTTGCCGCGCATGATCCGTGAGCGCCTGCCCGAGGCGATCATCATAACTTTCTGGCATATCCCATGGCCGAACTCGGAAGTGTACAGCATCTGTCCATGGCGTGAAGGGATCCTGGAAGGTTTGCTCGGCAGCTCCATCATCGGCTTCCATACGCAGTTTCATGCCAATAATTTCACCGAGAGCGTCGATCGCATCCTGGAAAGCCGGATAGAACGGGCGGACGCGGCGATCTCCTATGGCGGGCAAACGACTCTGGTCCACGCTTACCCCATCTCCATAGAATGGCCGGCCGAACTGCTGGCAAGATTGCCGGCCGTCGAGGAATGCCGTGCCCGTGTGCGCCAAAGATTCGGGCTGCCTGCGAACGTCAAACTGTGCGTCGGCGTCGAGCGCCTCGACTACACCAAAGGCATTCCCGATCGCTTTCACGCCTTGGACGAATTGTTCACGCGATATCCCGAATGGGTAGGCAAAGTGGTTTTCCTGCAGGTCGCGGCGCCGAGCCGGGGCACATTGCCGGCCTACCAGCAACTTCATGACGAATGCCATCGCTCTGCCGAAGAGCTCAACCAGCGCTACGGCAGCGACAACTACAGTCCCGTCCTGATGCTCGCCGAACATCATTCGCAGGAGCAGGTCTACGAGATCTATCGCGCCGCCGACATATGCATGGTCACCAGCCTGCATGACGGCATGAACCTGGTGGCCAAGGAATTCGTCGCGGCGCGCGACGACGAACAGGGCGTGCTGCTGCTCAGCACCTTTGCCGGCGCTTCGCGCGAACTGCTGGAGGCACTGATCGTCAACCCCTATGATGCGACCATGATGGGCGAGGCGCTGCTGCAGGCGCTGACCATGACGCCGGACGAGCAGCGCGAGCGCATGCGGCCCATGCGCGAGATGATCCGCGACAATAATGTGTATCGCTGGGCCGGCAGCATGCTCTTGGACGCTGCGCGCCTTCGCAAACGCGGGGTGACCGGCAACGGCGAGCGGCCATCCAACAGCAACAACGTCGTTTCCATCTTCGAGCGGGCACGAAAGGCGGCGTCGTGACGGACCTACGACTGCCGCTGGCCCCCGACCTGCCGGAAGGGCAATGGGCGCTTTTTCTCGATATCGACGGCACCTTGCTGGAACATGCCGCTCATCCCGACGCTGTGTTCGTCGGTGATGAACTGCGTCAGCTTCTCGGAAATATAGAGCGAAGGCTGGGCGGCGCCCTCGCCTTCATCACCGGGCGTTCGGTCTCTGCCGCGGACAGATTGTTTCATCCCCTGAAACTGCGCGTTGCCGGGCTATACGGCCTCGAGCATCGGTTAACGGCGGACGGTCAAGTCGACCTTGCCGACGCTCCGGCGGATATCGCGGCTCTTGCCGACGAGATTGAGGCCGAACTGGGTGGACGCAAGGTCTATGTCGAGCGCAAGGGGCCAGTCTTGGCCATCCATACCCGCGCTGCGCCGCAACTGCTTGCCCGGGCAACGCAGCTTGTCGAACAAGCATTGACGCAGCTTCCGCGGGGGTACCGCGTGATTGCCGGAAACGCTGGCGTGGAACTCATGCCGCTGGAAGCCGTCAAAGGAGCTGCCATCCGGCGTTTCATGGAAATCCAGCCCTTTGCCGGCCGGCGGCCCGTATTCCTCGGAGATGACACTTCGGACGAAAACGGTTTCGAGGCAATAAACGAGGGCAACGGCATCTCTATCCGCGTGAAGGCGCGCGGACCGACGGCTGCAAGCTATGTTCTGGACGACGTGACCCAGGCAATAGCCTGGCTCGAGGCCAATTTCGGCGCGGCGTGGGTGTCCTGATCGCGATCCCGGTGATCATCAGACAGGCTCGCGCCATGGCTAATCCCATCAACGCCGATTGGTTCCGGTTCAGCCGATCTTCCCGTCCACGATGTGAATGCGGCGATCCATGCGCGCCGCCATGTCGAGATCATGCGTAACTGCCACGACGGTCTTGCCGCGCTCGCGCACCAGATTCTCAAGAATTGCGAAGACTTGCTCCGAGCTCTTGCTGTCGAGGCTCCCCGTCGGCTCATCGGCGAGGATAAGCGGCGGGTCGTTGGCGAGCGAGCGCGCCACCGCGACGCGCTGACGCTGGCCGCCAGAGAGCTGGTCGGGCCGCTTGTCGAGATGTTCGCCGAGCCCCAGGGATGAAAGCAGTTCCCCGGCCCGTTCCCGCATCTGAGGCCGCGCCAGCCGGCCAAGCTTGCGCATTGGGATTTCGACATTTTCGCGCGCCGTGAACTCCGGCAGCAGAAAATGAAACTGGAACACGAAGCCCAGCATCGAAAGCCTGGTCCGCGCGCGCTCCCTTTCATTCATCGGCTCGGCATCGCGGCCGCCTATTGTCAACGTCCCGGCGGTCGGCCGGTCGAGCAGACCGAGCAGGTAGAGCAATGACGATTTTCCGGAGCCGGAGGGACCGGTGACGGCGACGAATTCCCTTTTGTTGATCGCCAGCGTGATGTCCTTGACCAGCGTGACGGGAACCGTCTCGGGCAACACGCGGGTCAGTTTCTCGGTCTCGATGAGTGCGCTCATGACGCGCCTCTGATGATCTCGACGGGGTTCAGGCGCGCCGCACGACGCGCCGGCAGGTAGCCGGCCACTGCCGCCGAGCCCAGCGCGAAGGCCGACGCGATGACGTAGTGCATCAAGCTCCAGGCGATCGGCAGCCGGGTCATCTCCTGGCCGGTCGCGGCGATCTCGAAACGCACCAGCGACAGCGCATAGGTCATGGAGACGCCGAGCAGCCCGCCGAGCACGGAGCCGGCAGCGCCGATCGCGACGCCTTCCAGCAGAAAGAGCCGGCGCATGTCGGACTCCGGGAAGCCAAGCGACTTCATGATGGCGATGTCGCGCGCCTTTTCGTGCGTGATGGTGGAGATGATGTTGTAGATGCCGAAGCCAGCGACCAGCATGATCGCGCCGACAACGGTGTACATGATGACGTTGCGTACGACGAGCGCTTCGAGGATCGATTCATTGGCCTCCTGCCACGCCACCGCCTTGTAGCCCAGTTCGGCCTCGGCACGCTGCGCCACCGCCGGAGCGCGGTCAGGATCGTCGAGCTTGATGCGGATCTCGTTGATGGCGTTCGGACGCGCCGAGAGGATCTGCGCGTTTTTCAGAAGCACATAGGCCTCGCCTTCGTCGCGCGCGGTGGTGCCGGTGTGGAACAGGCCGGCGATCTTGAAGTTGCGCGACAGTCCCTCGGAAGAAACCGCCGTTATCGTGTCGCCGAACCCGGCGCCGAGCCGGCTCGCCATCGTGTCGCCGATGAGCACGTTGTTGCCGCCCGCGGCAAGCGCCGAAAAGCTGCCTTCGACGAAATTTCCGACAATCGGCGACACGCCGGACTCGCGCTCCGGTTCGATGCCAATGATCGCCGCGCCGACTTCGCGGCTGGAAAAGCGGATCACACCCTGCGTTTTGAGGCTTGCCGCGAACCGACCGGGAATCCAGCTCTCCAGCCAGGAGGTCGCGGCGGTCGGGTTGATGATGCCGCGGCGATCGTCGCGCGGCCTGAGCCCGGAAATCGCGACAGTCGCAAAAGCATCCTCGGCCGGTTGACGGCGGGCTGTGCGCTGCTCGTCGGTGATGTCGACATGCGGCATCGTGTCGACGAGTTGCCTGACGAAATCGTCCTGCCCACCCTGCATCAGCGCCGCCATGGCAATGGAGAATCCGACACCGACCGCAACGCCGATCACGGCAACCAGCGTCTGGCGACCGCGGCCGGCAATGTGCGTGAGGGCGATGTCGAAGATGAGCGGCATCCTGCTTCATCGCTCCTGGGCGCCGGTGATGCTCACGCGCGCGCCGTTGGCGAGGTCGGCGGGATAGGGCGAGATGACGCGAGCCCTCTCCTCGACACTCGAGAGAACCTCGATGCCATTGGTGGCGCGAATGCCGGTTCGGATTTCACGTTGCCAGGCCTTGTCGCCTTCGACGACGAACACCTTATTCCCGTCCACAGCAACGGATGGGATCAACAGCGCGTTTTTCGAAACGCGGATGACGATGTTCACGTCGGTCGACATGCCGATACGAAGCGGCGTATCGTCCGGCAGGCGGAAACGGACGCGATAGGTCTTCGTCACCGGATCGCCCTTGGGTGTGATGCTGTCGACCACCGCTTCCAGGTTCTGCTGGCGGAACGCGTCGGATTTAAGCAACGCGCGCTGGCCGACCTCGACCCGGGGTATGTCCTCCTCGTTGACCTCGGCGACCACCAGGAGCGGCTTCGGCTCGCCGACCCAGAATAACACCGTGCCGAGTTCGGCGACCTCACCCACCTCGCCGTCCTGCCTGAGCACGACGCCGGCGCTCGGCGCGCGTAACACGTAGGTGTCAAGTCGCGCCTTCTGTCCGGCGACCAGCGCTTCGATCTGGCCGAGCTCGCTCTGCGCACGATCGAGAGCCTGCTGGCTCGCCGCACGCCTTTCGGCAAGCACCGTCAGCCGCCGGAGCTCTTCCTGGGCAAGCGCTTGACGCGCCTCGAGTTCGCCAAGCACGGCCCGGGCCTCGCTGTCGTCGAGCCTGGCGAGCACGTCGCCTTGTGCAACCCTCGATCCCTCGCAATTGCATTGCTCGACGATCCTTTCGCGAACCACCGGAGTTACCTTGGCCCAGGTTCGCGGCTCGACGGAGCCACTCGCGTAAACGACTTCCGCCGCGTCGCCGCGTTGTGGCGTCACCAGCGAAACCTTGGCCGGTTGCCACAGATACCAGGCGCCGAAAGCAGCCGCGGCCGCGACAACAACGATGCTGGCCGTCCAGCGTATCCGTCGCAAGAGACTCTCCTTCATGATCGAATCCGAATGTCCTGCGGTGACAGATAATAGCACTAGACCGACCGTCGGTCTATAAAAGTTGCATAAAGCTCCGGTTCGTGCTCCTCTTGCTCCACCTGCACTTTGTGAGGTTCGATTTGCCCCGAGTGATAAAGCCGCCGGAGATACGATCCGCCGAGCTCCTCGACTGCGCCCAGCGGCTTTTCTTCGAGCGCGGCTACGACAACACGACGGTGAACGACATCATCCGCGAGGCCGGCCTGTCGAAGGGCGCGTTCTACCACTATTTCGCATCGAAAGAGGCCCTGCTGGAGGCGCTCGCCACACGTCTCGCCCGCGACAGCTTCACCGAGTTGCAGCCCTTGCTCAACGATCCCTCACTCGATGGGCTTGGCCGGCTCAATGCCCTGTTTGCCGGCTCGCGGCGGCTGAACGTCGAGCTTGCCCCGCAAATGCGCAAGACATTTTTCGTCCTGTTCCGGCCCGAGAACCTTGCCCTCTTCCATCGGGTCGACCAGGCGGCCAGGGAATTGGCCATGCCGATAATCACCGATCTGCTCAGGAAAGGCAGCGACGAAGGCATCTTCGACGTGCCCGACCCGGAAGCCTTCGCCGAGATGTTCTTGCAGCTGCGGCTGATCTTTCGGGATGTAATGCACCGCGCCCTGCTGAAAGCCGAGCAGGGCAATATCGACGAAGCGGCGCGGCTGCTCGACGATCGGCTGCGGCTCTACGGCATCGCGATCGACCGGCTTTTGAAGCTGCCCGATGGAACGATAGAAGCAGCGCAACCCGGGTTTGCCCGGGCTTTCCTCGAATCAGGCCCGTGAGCCGCAGAGTCCGCAAGGCCGCGGAGCAGCAAATTCACCGCGCCTCGTATACCGGTGCAGTCCAAATCAGGGGGTCAGTGAAAGATGAGCCGCGAGCAGCTTCTCGCCGCCAGCAGGAGTCACGACGAAGAGGTGTTTGACCGCAGTATCGATGTGCAGATATTGCGACTGCGCCGCAAGCTCGAGGTCAACCCGAGCGAGCCGAAACTCATTGTCACCGAGCGGGGCGCCGGCTACGTCTTCGCTACCCGGGTCGAGGTGCAGTGATCTTTCGAGGTGCCGTGACTTTGCCGAGTTCTTGGCAGGGTCAAGTTACTGGCAGGGGTCAAACAGGAACGTTCATCGCCTCAGCGCATGCACGCTATCAACATTGCCGCCGCCTATCGGCAGAGCCATGTCGTCGTCGAGCAAGCGCGTGATGCGGGCGAAGCCGGTAAAAGCCTTCCTTGCTTCCTCTGCCGACATCCCGCCCGCCAGAGCCGCGGAGCAGCAATTCACCGCGCATTGGTAGACTGGCCCACGCCGGCCGACTGGCCATCTACGCAAGAACTCCATCGCTTCGGCTACGCTATCAATCTCTTCGGCAGGACTTTCCTGCCCGCGCGAAATACGCACAGGCGTAAAGAATTGCAGGCGATCCATTGTTTCCTCCCGGTCGATCGTTATGTGCCTGATCGAACCTTTTGAACTTGCTGCTGACCATGTGTTTCCGGCAAACAGAACCCGATGATGAAAAAACTCGGGCCAAAAACGAAGTCTTTCACATCACTCGACCGAAATCGAATCACCAAACGTGACAAACATGTGACGAACCGTTGCCCGCCGCCGCACTGGGACTTCAATTATCCCGAGACGGAGCCTGGACGCGCTCATCCCGCATTTGAGGTATGCGGATTACGCAGCCGGATTTGGCTAGCCGCAGCAGACCCCTTTGGGATCTCTTCTCAGTCAAAGCGTCAGTGGATCGAGGCAAGGAACTCCTAAGGGCTGGAAGTGTCTCAGGTTCCCAGTCAGGAGCGTCAAGGAGTTCGCTTTAGCGGTCGCGGCGATGAGAATGTCAGCCAGCCCTGGATGACTCCCTGCGGCTGTGGCGGCGTCTTCCATGAGGCCTGCCTCCAACGCCACCGCCGCATCGATCGGCAAGATTTCCGCGCTGTAGTCCGTCGTGATGCCCTGCAGCCACGCCATTAGCGTCAGAGCCTTCGCTGTTGCTCCCGAGCGGTCGAGCTTGGCGATGCCTCTCCGAAGTTCGTGGAGGGCAAAGGCAGGCACAAACAAGTTGCCCGTCTGCTGCAATAGCCAAGCTGCCGCATTCGGGGGCAGCGGAGGCTTTCCCGGCGCGGTCGCCGACAGCACCGAGGTGTCGAAAAGGTATGCGGTCAAAGGTTAACCTCGCGGCTTTGCTGGGTGCGGTCGCGCTCCGGTTCGAAGCCCTCGGGCCAACCGGGGAACGACAGCAGGTATTCCGCAAGGCTGGGCTTCTCGGGGTAAATCTTCCTCGCTTCTTCAATCGGAACGATAGCGGCCACTGGCTTGCCGTGCCTCGTGATCGTGATCGGTTCGCCGGCCTCGGCGGCATCGACGAGAGCCGTCAAAGTGGCCTTGGCTTCGCGAATGTTGATGTGTTTCACTGCTGTTGCCTCCCTTGTGGTTGCACGCAACTACATTTAGCAAATCCATCGTCTATTACAAGTGGACACTTCCCGGAGAACAGGCCATTCCGAAACGCGATCATTGGCGAAATCTTTTGCGAAGGCTGTCCAGTTGAAAGATGGGTAACACTTTGAACCGGATACATGGGTTACAGTTTTCCACCTGTCGTGTCCGCCGCAGCGCTGCGGCGGACAAGCTTCATGCGCCTGGTGTCGAGGATGCCGAGCGGGTGGGCATG